>JAQWJE010000007.1 GCA_029248525.1 Candidatus Binatia bacterium | reverse complement strand
GTGTCTCGGGGGACGGTTATCCGATCGCGCCCCGGGTTGGGCTACTCGATGGGGGATTGCTGATGAACGACAACAGGAGATGGCGGCCGAGCCTGCAGTTGGTGTTCGTGGGAGTGTCGTTAGTCAGTTTGCTGCTGTTGGCGTTGCAGGGGCGAGAGTTGGTGCAGAACGAGATCGACCGGAGGCTGTCCGTCGACCTCCAGCATCAGGCGGCTTTGGTCGGGCAGAATCTTCTCGAGCGCTACGAGCAGATCGTCGAGGAGGAACGGGCCGGGAAGGTATCCGCACTGCAGGCATCTTTTGCGCTGCGACAATTGGCACAGGAAATGGGCCTGGCCAGAGCGGTCGGGCGCACGGGTAGAGGTGCGGATGGTGCTCGCAGCGACGCCGACAGCGCGGCCCATAGCGACGCCCAAAGTTACGCCGACAGTGACGCCTTTGCCGATGTTCGCGACGCGGATACAAACCGGCCGGCCGATCCGGAATTGATCTCGTCCGCGACGATGAGCGACACGGCGATCGAATTCAGGGAGGTTGTGAAACGCACCGGGACACCGAGTATCTTCGTCGGCGCCGGGCGCTACTTGCAGTCCTGGTTGGAGGCGGTCCAGAAGCAGACCCTCGCGGGCCTGACCGTGGTGGATAATCAGGGCATCGTTCTGGCGAGTTCGGAAAAGGAGTGGGTGGCGCGGCAAGCCACAGGCATGAATGAAGTGAAGCTCGCTCTGCAGCAGGGGCGCCGGCAAGCCGCACGCCGTCCCCGGGGGGAGGTGCCGCCTGCCGTCAATCCGCTCTTTCGGACCAACCCCTACCAGATCGCGGTGGTCATCCCGTTCGAATACGAGGGCTATGTCTGGGGTGCGGTGCATGCGCTGCGGACCCCGCAGTCGGTGGGTGAATTTCTGAGCGCTCTGCCTGCCTTGGCGAAATGGCTTCTGGTCTTGCCTTTCGTTTTGATTCCCTTGGGTTTGCTCGCGGCAGCCCAGTTTTTTGCCGTGCGCCCGCTGGCACGCCTGCAGGAGCAGGCCGCTTTTGCCGCGGAGGGCGATGACCAGGCCGAACTGATGATCCGGCACCCGCGGTCGCGCGAGGTGGCGGAGCTGTCGGGCACGGTGGCACAGATGGCCGGTGGCCTGCGCCAGCAACGCGATTCGGCTCTTCAACAAGCCGAAAGCCTGGCCCACTCGTTGTGGAACTCGCTGGCCCCGGCCGAGTCCGATGCCGAATTGTTGCTGGAGTCCGCAGATCGCATGAGCGAGGCCGACCGGGAGGCGACCTTGCGTCGCATCACGCGGTCGACGCGCGACGGACGTCGGCTGGCGAGGAAGGCTTTGGATTTGGCGAAGGCGGGCACGGGCCGCGATCTGCACGGGGCGACCGAGATCGTCGAGGTGGTCGACGAGGTGGCCTCAGGTCTGCCCAATTTGCAGGTGGAATGTGATCTGCCGCAGGCAGCCTTGCCACGGGTGGACCTCGAGGAGGAAGCGTTTGCCGAGGTATGCCGAAATCTCCTGCAGAATGCCGAGCAGGCGGGTGCACGGGCGGTCAAAATTACCGCAAACCCGCGCGACGCCCTGCTGGAGCTGCGATTCCGTGACAATGGCGCGGGCGGCCCCGAGAGTCTGCGCGATACGCTCTTTGACCCCTATGTGACGTCGCGCCCGAACGAGGGTGGCCACGGGGTGGGTTTGGCGCACGTGCGCGCAATCGTCCAGGCCGTGGGCGGGGCGATCGACCTGGCACCGGCGGATGGCGGCGGCTCTGGTGCCTGCCTGATTCTCACGCTTCCGCTTGCGCAGTAATGATCAGGCGTTTGTCGGTGCGCTCCAGGCCGCCATCGTCGCTGACCGGTGGCCAGCAGGTGATCAGGTAGAGCAGCGGGCGGTGCGGGACCGGGGCGACACCGATGTCGTCGCGGTCCCGCACCTCGCGGCGTTGCACATGATAGATCTTCCAGTCGCCGTCGGGTTCCTCCAGCAGAATCTGATCCGAGAGGTGCAGGTCGTGCACAAAGGCAAAGTGCGTGTCGCGGTGCCCGGCGATCACGCGCGAGGCCGGCCGCCCGACCGGGACCTCGGGTTGGAGATTCTCGCCCGGGCCGTAGGCGAGCGATTTCGCAGTGGCTCCCTGCAGGACGATCTGCGAGATGCCCAGCCGCGGCACCCGCAGCCGGGCCTGCACGCGCAGGTCCGACCCGGGCCACGGGGCAGTCGCCTCGCCGGTGGCCAGTTGCTTCTGCCAGGCAAGGCGCAAGAGAAGTTGCGCGCCGATCGCGCGGCCATGGATCAGCCCCGCGGCCCCCACCAGGCAGACCCCGAGCAGGCCGAGGGCGATGGTGACTACATGGATCTGGTGCCGATGGTCCTGGCACCAGACCCGAAGGCCGGATCGATTCGCGGCGGCGTCCATGCTGGCCGACCTCATCGGCGCACCATCGCAGCAGACAGGCCGGCGATCAGCAGCAGTGCCGCGCCGAACAAGGCGTAGAGGCCGGCCGGGGTGGCGGTGGCCACGCTCAGCGCCAGCTTGCGCTCCTCTTCGGTCAGGAAGCGGTCGCTGGCAACGAGCGTATCGCGCCAATCGCCATCCCAGCGGACAGTTGCTTGCTCCGGATTGCGGAAGGCCGTCGGCAAGTTCCAGTTCTCGGGCAGCGTGGCCTGTCGGGCATGGGCGACCAGCGGCGACCCATCATTGCGCAGCGGCGTGTCGTCAATGGCCACCAGGCTGGTGAACTGACTGATCAGGCCGGCGGGCAGGGCGGTGGCGAGGATCTCCTCACGCAAGGCTTCGCGCTCGGCGCGAGGGCTTTCGCCGAACAATTGCTCGAGGCTGGCGACTTTCTGTGCGGCAAAGTTGCGCGCGATGCCCTCGCCCTGTGCTGCCGGCGTGGACAAAAGCGTTGTCGGTCCTCGCGATGTTCGCGCGTGCAGGAGGAATTCGGGCTCGGTGGCCTGCGTGCGAACCGCGACGAAAAGAGATTCTCCGGGGAAGAGATCCGGCAGGACCTCGGGCCAGATTTCGACCGGGCTGCCGTCGGCTGCTTGCAGGTCGAGATCAAAAAGCGCGGGCGTCGAGCCGGGGCCGACCAGGCGATCGATCGCTTCCGGGAGTTCTGCGGGATCACGCACGATTTGCAATCGCCCGCGCCCCAAAGTGGCGAGCTTCTGCAGCAGGTAGCCGTTGGGTGCCGCACCGAGGCCCACGACAAAAAGGCGGCGGTTGCCGAGTTGGTCGCGCAGGCGCGCCAGAGTATCGCGATCGTAGCGGGCACCACCATCGGTCAACAGCACCACACGCCCGCGGTAGCCTTGGGTCGTGGGCTGCCCGAGGGCGTCCGTGAGTGCCCCCGCGATGTCGGTGCCACCGATCACGGTGAGTTGCTCGACCCATTCGCGCGCCTGCTTGCGCGTGCGCGGATTCATCCGGACCGGAGACGGATCGCTGCGTCGAGGATGCAGCTTGTCGTCAAAGGCCAGCAAGCGGAAGTTGTCGCCTGTGGGCAACTGCGCCAGCGCCAGATCCAACGCGCGCTTGGCCTCGGCCAGGGCAGTTCCCGACATCGAAAACGAAATATCGACCAGAAACGTGGTCTCGGCCCGTTGCCTGCGCCGATGGGCGCGCTGGTCAGATTCCGGGGTGCGCAGGACCAGCAGGTGGAAGTCGTGTTGGTCCAGACGTTCGCGGAAGGCCTCGATCGTGGGCTCGTTTGCCGCGCGCACGGTCCAGTTGAGGTGGAAGTCGCGGCCCGGGGCAGCTTGGCCCCCGTCCAGCTGGATGCGGTGGGCGA
>JAQWJE010000006.1 GCA_029248525.1 Candidatus Binatia bacterium | reverse complement strand
TACGGCCTGTGAGTGACTAGGCGCACCTCGCCCGTCCCGCACCTGCGGGCTGTTTGAAAAACGACGACGAACACAAATCGATGTCTCCAAACGCCGCGTGCGGCCTGCTCATGAAGCGGGCTGGGCGCGGCGTTTGTGCGTGCACGCGGACGGTGGAGGTCGAGATGGATCCGTACCTGGGACCAGGTGCGCTCGTACCCTCCTTGTCGGCTGACCAATGCGCTGCGGCCCTCGCCCAATTCGCTGTGAACCCACCGCCACCAGCGCAACACGTACAGCCGAAGGCGTTGCCGATCGCCTCCCTGCCCATGCGCCCGGCGCGCACGCTCTTGCCGTCGACGGTGACTCACACCGGAGGGACGAAGTTTGCGTCCGGGATGGAACTGGTAGCCGAGGAAATCAAAGCCGCGTGATAGCGACCCGATGAAACGCTTGTCCGGGTGCATGCGCAGGCCGATCGGGCCGGTCACGGCATGCACCTCCGCGATCGCGCGGCGCAGCTGCCAGCGCGTGCGTGCCAGCAGGACGAAATCGTCCATATAGCGCACGTAGGAAACCAGCCGGCCTTGCGACACGCGTTGCTCCATCGCGCGGTCCAGAGGTGCCAGATACAGCGCGCCCAGCAGCGGCGAGAGGAAGCTGCCCGCCACGATCCCGCGTCCGCTACCGAGCCGGTCCGGCAGACGAATATAATCGCCCACCACCGACTGGCAGGCCGCATCGGCGCCGGCCACCGCAATCTGGCGCAGCACCACATCATGGCGCAGGCTCTCGTAATAGGACCGGATGTCGAAGCGGGCCACAAAGCGCGCCCGCGGCAAGGCGCGATAGACCGAGCGCACCGCGCCCTTGACGCCGCCGCGACCTTTCAGGTGGCGGCAGGCAGCCGGCGTGGTCGCGTCCACCAGCGGCGAGAGATGCACGCGGGTGCGTTGCAACAGGCGAAAGCTGCGCGGGTTCCAGAGGGCCATCAGGCGGGCCTTGGGGTGGTCGCCCAGAAACCAAGTGCCGGGCGTGGCGAGGCGGGGCGTGGACACGGCTCGGACTATAGCGAAGTTGGAGGCCTCCTCGGTGTCCCGAACGACGCAGTGCGAGTCGGTCCAGATCTCCGGGCAGGCAGCCGCCCAGCGGCACCGCCACGGGCGGGAAGGGCGGGAAATGCTGCCGGTGGCAAAACCGAGATGGACGAATAGAGCGCCTTCTGGGCAAAAAGGGCCTTCATGTTTCCTACCGTCAGCTCATCCGAAAACCCGACAGCGAGAATAATTGTATCACGCCCATTTGGCCGGTGCTCTTGATGGAATAGAACAAGCCTTGATTGCCGGCATGACTGAACACCACCGACAGGCAAGCGAGCCCGCGCAAGCCCTCGAGCGACCCGATGTTATTGATGTGAGCATTGTCACCGGGCAACGCTTTTTTCGTTTGGGTGGGCGCCGAGAGAGGTTTCACCGTGTTCGTCCCGAGGCTCAAGATGTGCGATCCGGGGATGGGAACGGGGCTGGGATTGGCGCGGCAGGCCAAGGTAATAAATCTTCAAACGACCTACCCTGGGCGGACGTCGGCTGTGTAGAATCCGATGATGTTCTTCAAACACATCAAGACATCTCAAGTGCCGGTGCTGGCCGCCGCTATCGTCGGAGCTTGCCGGGAGAGAGGTTGGGCCCTGGATGTCCAGCCGCGGTTATTGGGCGCGATCTTCTCAGCGCTCTTCAACTTCGATGAGGACTTTCGTAATCTTCCCGGCACGACAGCTGAGGAAGTCGCCTCGGCGTTCCCGAATGCCGCAGAACGCCGCGAAATCATTGATCTGATGCTCATCTGCGAGCTTTGCCTCCACGAGATCCCGGCGGAACTGAGCGACTCGATCGATCGCTGGGCAGCTGACCTTGGTGTGAACGGGATTGACCTGGCCGTCGCCCGCGAGCTTGCTCAGGGCGCCCAGGCCCGAGCGCAATTCGACCTCTACCGTAATGGCTTTTGGGGTGCTTGCGCGGAGATTGATCCCGCGTTCTCGGCCCTCATTGAAGCAAACGGTGCCCGAGCTTTCGCGCTGACGATTACCGCCGATCCGGGCGAGACTGCGCGTTGGGCGGCTCTGGAACACTGTCCGGCCGGAAGTTTGGGCCGAGGCGTCTGGGACTTCTACGATCAGCGCAATTTCGTGTACCCGGGGACCCCGGGTGCGGTCAGCAAGGCCGAGTCACATCACGACTGGGTCCATGTCCTATGCGACTATGGCACCAGCCCGATGGGCGAGGTTGAGGTCGGCGCCTTTCGTATGACAACAACGGACGATCCGGGTGCGGCGCTCACGTTCATTGCCGGGCAACTCGCCTTTTATCAGGGCGGCATCATGCCCAGCGCACTGACGGGTCTTCACAAGGACCACGTTCTGGAAACACCGGGAGGGACGGAGAGGGTCGCGGACGCGCTACGTCGAGGGCGCGAGTGCACCTTTGATACCTACCATCTGTTCGACTTCTTCTCGGTGGCAAATGAACCGCTCGAGGGACTACGGGAACGCTGGAATTTTGTACCAAAGTCCGTGGCCGATTCTCCGTCCTGGGACCTGCACACCTGAGAGCGCTTCCGCCCAGCGGCGCCGCTGGAAATCTTCCTGTTTCCCCCGGCGCCGCAGAATGCGCTTGATGCGGCAAACGCTTGCGCCATCAAATTATGAAAAGTTGTCGCCGCCGATTGCTACGGTTAGGCTTCTCCCTCAACACACTGGCCTCGCACAGCGAGTCGAGGCCTTCGCGCAAGTCACAGGAAAGGACCGATCGTGCAAGAAAACCCTGCAGCATCTCCCATGAAGGCCTATGACCTCTCGGGTCGAGTAGCTGTTGTCACCGGTGCCGCCAGCGGTATCGGGCAGCGTTCAGCCGAGTTTCTCTCGGCGGCCGGAGCTCGTATCGTGCTCGGCGACATCGACGCCGAAGGCCTCGAGGTCACGGCTGGGCGGGTCAACCAGACAAGTGCGGGGGTGACCCAGGTGACCGACGTGACGGACCGCAGTGCCGTCGAGGCCCTCATCCAGCGCGCTGTCGACGAGTACGGGCAACTGGATATCCTGTGCAATATCGCAGGAGCGATGTCCCCGGGGACGATCGAGGAAATCACCGACGACCAGCTCGAGAAAGCTCTTTCTCTCAACCTTCGCAGCGTAATCTGGGGATGCCGCGCGGCGATCCCCGCCATGAAGGGCAATGAAACAGGGGGATCGATCATCAACGTCTCCTCCGGTGCGATTGATTCGCCCACCCCCGGCATCGGTCTCTACGCAATCACCAAGGCCGCTGTTGCCATGTTGACCAAGACCCTGGCAACCGAGGTTGGTCCTTATGGCATCCGGGTCAACGCGCTCTGCCCCGGCGCTACAATGACAAAGTTCACCACGTGGCGGATGCATCGCGAAGACGGAACACTCGATCGGGAGGCTTACGACCAGTTCGTTGAACGAATGAGAGCACGCTCGCCGCTCGGTGAAGTCGGCGAAGCCGAAGACCAGGCGCATATCCTCCTGCATCTCGCCTCGGATGCGGCGCGATGGACGACGGGTACGATCATGCGAGCCAACGGGGGCCAGACCTTTTCCTGGTAGCCCCACCAAGGCGATCGGGCGACCGCCTGCCGTTCAGGATCAGTTCGAGGGGGTTCCCAGCTGCTTGAAGGACTTCACCGTCGCCCGTGAGTAGGCCGCGCGATATCGGTCGTAGGCAAGCTTGTAATTTCCGTCTGCGCGAAAGGCTTCCGCCTGTGACCAGAGCTTCTGAATTTCTGGCTTCATATGGTAGCCCGAAGCCTCGGTCTGATCGATGGCCTCTCGCGTATACCCGCGCACCAAGTCGAGAGCGCCTTCTTCCTCGGAGGGCAGGTATAGCGAGCCCGTGCGCAGACCCCCGCGAACGGCCAGATTGCCTTCGACGACCAGGCGCTGCAGCGTAACTAGTCGATCTTGTACTTCGGCCAGTTTGTCCCTGACCACGGTCAGACGTCCATTGTTGGCGATCGCCGTTCCCTGTGTCCAGCACCCACCTACGATGTCCGCGTAGGTGCCAAGCTGTCCGACAACATGAGCGGTATGTTCGATCGTCGAGCAGGCCCGTTCCAGCCCGGGAATGGTTTTGCTCAGGGAGCCACCTTCGCCGCCTTCCACCAGCAGTCCATGCCCCGAAAACCTGTGCAGCGGAACTTCCACCTTGCCGTCCTCCATGGTGGCCCGGCAGGTTTCTTCTCGCCCTCGGTCCCCCGCATCGCCGAAGCCGAAGGGCATCACTTCCTTCTCCGGGAGAAATCCGATTTTCGAGATCTCGATCTTGTCGCACTTCCATTTAAGGCCTGCGGCGACTGTCTCGAGGGAGTTATGGGCGACCGCCAGGCCCATGGAGAGACTCCAGCGACCGGCCCATGCCAAGCCCAATTCGCAGGATTTCTCGGGCCAATCCGGGTCTCCCGGGGCCGATTTTTCGGTGTCGTGATTCTTCGCCTCGGCATCGACCTGCGTGAGCAGGTCGCGCAATGCGGTCTCGGTATTTTCGAGGCTTTGCAGGCCGGACAGGTTACCGCTCTCTGGCCAAATGGCCGCCAGAACGTCGGGATCAATTGTCTCCCACTCCGAAACCAGGCCGAGAGCGTCGGTTTCCATTGAGGAAACCCCGAACCGATTGGCAAAGGAGGCAACGTGTTCGGCAATTGCATGCATTCGCTCGCGAACCTGAGCCGGCTCACCGGTCAAATCTGCATGGCCGGCTGCCGGGTAGGCCGCGAAGAGCAATGCAAGGGACAGTCTCAGGAGAAGCCGTTTCATGGGCTTGCCTCGGTCGCCAGGGATGTCGACTGCACGGTGATCTTGTCGTATGCGAGGCGGTAGAACCGAACCGCACCCTTGTTATTGCCGGCTGCGAGAGCGTCGCCTGCCTTGTTGAGGGCATCGTCGACATCAGGAGAAAGAACGTAGCCAGCCGACTCGGTTCGTTCGGCAATACTGTCAACGAGCGCTCCGACGGTTTCCAGGTCCCCGCCCATCGATTCGGGGAGGTACAATGAGCTCGGCATACTCCCGCCGTAGCGATGCAGGCTTTGCTCGAGATAGATGTCGAAAATGAGCGTCATGTCGTCCACCAGCGCCTCGCTCTGCTCGTGGAGGGTTTCCAGTCGTTCGTAGGACGAATCGAGGTAGCCTGCCGTCCAGCAGTCCAACCAAGCCCGTTGCAGGGGCGGGGCAGACCAGGCCGCGGTAAAGGCCGCCTGCGCCACACTGCAGCCCGGACCCGCCTTCGCCTCGGCTTCTGCTTCCTCACTCGAAGCACCCTTCCAGTCGACCGTCAGGTCATTGTCGACCTGGCCCCAGCAGTGCACGCCTCGACCGCCCTCGTCGTCGCAGAACATTTCCCGGAAGTCCTGATCCCGCGGACAACGCCCCGAAATCCGCAAACCGTCCGAAACCACCGGCAACGCCCTGATCGCTCCTTCTTCCGCGCAGGCCAGCAGCATCGCCAGATCGGAAGCATCGAGGGTGCCTTGCACCGCCATGAGTGCCGTCCAATTGGTGCTGGGCTGAGTTCCGGCCAACTCGCACGAAGCATCGGGCCACGCGTCTGCCTCGTCGTCGGCGTCGCCGACGCCGGGCATCAAACTGAGCAAGAGGCTTGCCATGAGAAGCCTCAGGGAGAACCAAACTTTCATGGTCGATCCCCCTTGCCGGAGCCAGGTGCCGAGACTGGTGGCGTATTCGAACTGCGCGTGGCCAGACGAAATGCCTTCCGATATCGGTCGAACGCGCGCTTCACTTCCCCGACATCACGGTAGCTGTCGCCATCATTCATATATTTTTCGATGCCCGGCCGCATTCGGTAACCAAGTTCCGAGGTGCCTTCGACAGCGGTCTCCACGGTGCGGCGAGTCTCTTCGAGGAAGCCGTCGAAGGTCGCCGGCAGATAGGCCGCAGAGGGGCGACTCCCGCCGCGGACGGCGAGTGTATGCTCGAAAATGAGCCGCCGAATCCCCGCGGACATTTCGCGCACCTGAGTAATCTCGTCCTGGATTACGCCGAGACGTTCATAGTTCGCTTCGGCGGTGCCGAAATCCCAACATTCGAGGTACTGGTCCAGATATTCTTGCGTCTTTTCCGAGGTGACCACCAATGCCTTGGCAGCCGAACACGCCGCTGCGCCACCGGCGACGGTGACCGGGAGCAATGCACCTCCCTTGACGGTTCCGCCGCGACCCCAGGTGTCGCCTTCCATGATCAGTTGACAGTCACCGATATCGAGGACGATAAAGCCCACAACTCGGATACTGCAGGTTTCCACCTCTCTTTGATCTCCTTCGAAACGGAAAGGGCGGTCAACTGTGATCGGTTCGATCGTGACCGCCTCACAGGCGGACGCGATCGCCTGATAGGCTTCCAGCGCCACCAGAGTTGTACCGATCAAACTGGTGTATGCGGTCCAGGATCCGTCCTCTCCCTGAACGCCATCAATTGGACACTGCTTTTCCGGCCAGTCCGTCTCGGAGACATCGCTCGGTTCGGTCGATCGCAAGGCATGCAACCCGTCTCTCGTTTTTCGATACTTTTCTGCGGCCCAGCGCAACTGCACCAGAGCTGAGCCTCGGCCTGGTGAAAGATCGAGAAGCTCATGAAGCTCTTCATCGCTCAGCGCGGCAGCCTGTGCGGCGGCCTGATTCGCTTCTTCGGCCAACGTCGGTTGGTTCAGGATGGCGGCGATATCTTCCTGGTAGAGCGCCGCTGCTTCAAGATGGCGTCGGGCCTCTGCCGCGAGAAGCGGATCGACCGCTGCTTCTGCCGATATGCTGACGAAAATCGGCGCCAGGATGAAGGCCAGGCTGGCAATCAGGCGGTTCATTTTAACGAAGCCTCCTCTGAGAGCCTGCCGTCGCTTCACGATAGGCCTCCCGGTAGAGGTCGTAGGCATCCTTGAAGGCACCGGCTGAGGCTTTGCGATCTGCTTCGTCGAGGTGGTCGTAGATGCGCGGCGAAACAATGTACCCTGCCGCCGCTGTCTCGTTGATTGCGTTCCGCACCAGAGAGGCGATCGTCTCGAGCCTGCCCCCGGATGACTCCGGGAGGTAGAGCACCGCGGTGCGAGTGCCTCCCCAGACCTGCAGGGCACTTTCTGTCTGGAGTTCGATCAGAAGGTCGAGGTCCTCGGTCAATGCATCGAGCTCGTCTCGCAGGTAGGCCAGCCGCGCATAGTTCGCATTAATGAGGCCGTCCTTTTGGCAGCCAAGCCAGTTTTCCTGCAATTCGGCCAGTAGCTCCGTCGGCAGGACTTGCAAGGTTTCAAGGGTGCTGCAGGCTTCGATGCAATTGGCGGCCCGAGGCCATCGAATTACCGCGACCGGTTCGCCCAATTCGATATGCCCGGACCCCTCCGTGTAGTCGGGTGTCTCATCGGAGTGGCACCGTGCATGCACCTGCAACTGAACGGATTCCACGCCGAACTCTCGCACCTGTGGTCGCTGGCAGTACATCTCGAGCAGAGCCAGAGACTCCGCAAAGCCCGCGAGCGCATCCAGTTCGCGACGGGCCTCTATCCAGTTCCCATTGCTTGCGTTGGCCAGGACGCATTCGGCTTCGGGCCACGCCTCGCCTTTACTCCGAGGGGCCTGAGGCGGCTCCCGAGGTGGAAGGTCGCGCAGGGCTTTGAGTCTTCGCAGAACTCCCGGATAAAGGGCCCGCGCTTCCGGCGACAGAATCGCCTCATCGGACCCGGGTAGGCAGGGCGTTACCTGCCCCAGGGCGAGTCCTGTCTCGGTGAAGTCCTCGGATCTCATTTTCTCTCCAGCCTCGACCAGACCGGAGGCGACCTCCTGTACGAAGGAGGACCAGTCTTGCGCGGGTTCCGCCTCGGCACGGCCATCGAGAAGAAGGAGGAAAAACAGGACAAAAACGAGCATCAGAACCTCCTTTTTCCCCGATGGATTCTTTCCGGTCAACCCACAAACATTATCGAAAAACCCTACCGGCGGAGGGGTTTTGTAACGAAACAGGGCCACCTCGGCCGGCCCATACCAGCGGGCTTTTTGGGAAACGACGACGAATACAAATCGGTGTCTCCAAACGCCGCGTTGCCCCGATGACCAAGCGGGCTGGCGCGGCGTTTGTGCGTCAGGGCGGACGGTAGAGGTCGAGATGGACCCGCGCCCGGGATCGCAGTTTTGATTAAAATCTCGAGCCGGGGATCAATCTCCTGCACATCTATTTCGGATCTTGTCACACACCGAAACCCCTGCCGGTACTGGGGAAGATGGCAGATGTTTGCACCCCCATGCACCCTCCAGCCCCCTCTGGCTCAAGCCCCCGGAAACCTGTCAGGAGATGACGTTCTTCTCTTTCCATGCAGCGATCTCATCCCAGCTGCACCCAAGGTCCACCAGAGTGAGTTCCGTATCGGCACCGACCTCGGGAGCCGCATTCCGGATCTCGACGGGCTCGCCACCGAACTGCACGGGGCTCGAGGTGAGCCGGATCTCCCCGTATTCGGGATGGTCGACGGGCAGGATGTATTGGTTGGCGGCTACTTGCGGGTCCTCCGCGACTTCGAGTGGGGATTGAACCGCGCCGAAGATACAATCCGTAGGCTGCAGCGCTGCCATCCAGACCGCTCGGTCCCGGGTGCGAAAATGTTCGGTCAAGGTGGTGTGCAGCTCAAGGCTGGCGGCCGCTCGTTTCTCCGGAGTGTCATAGCGCTCGTCCTCGAGAATATGAGCGAGTTCAATCGCGTCGAGGAACTGGGGCCAGAATTTTTCCGCTTGCAGCATCATGATTTGCAGGTGTTTTCCGTCGGCGCATTCGTAGGGTGCGACCAGCGGGTTGGGCGCGCCAAGCAAGTTGCCTTTGGGTAACTCGGCGCCATAAAGCATCGAGGCCACCATATCGGGGGAAAGCATCCAGCAGGCCTGTCCGAGCAGCGATACATCGACTTCGACGGCTTCCCCGGTGCGTTCTCGGTGGAAGAGTGCGCTGGCGATCCCGCCGGCGATAAACATGCCACCAGTGAAATCACCGAAGGCAGGGCGCTGCATGACGAAGGGCTCACCGGGCGTCGTCATGGAAGCCGCCGGACCGCCCCGCATCCAGAAGGAGAGGCCGTCATAGCCGCCGCGTCTGGAGTCAGGCCCCTTGGGCCCATAGCCGGTGCCCTTGGCGTAGATGACCTTGGGGTTCACCTTGCGGATATCCTCGAAGGTGATGCCGAAGCGTTCCCGAGCGTCGGGAAGCATGCTGGTAATGAAGACATCGGCTTTCTCGACCAGTCGGTAGAGGATCTCTCGACCGGTTTCAGTCGAGATGTCGATCCCGACACTTTTTTTATTGCGAAACTGTTGCTCGACGAAGAAGTTGGCGCCGGCCGCGCCCGGAACGATGCCCGAACTGATCAGGCCGCGGATACCGTCACCGTGCTCCGGATGTTCGATTTTGAGAACCTCCGCGCCCCAATCGGCAAGCACGGTGGCGGCCGCAGGAACAAACGTCCACTCGGCCACCTCGATTACACGAATCCCCTGCATCGTCTGCATAGTGTCTCCTAGTCTTTGGGCAGCCCCAGAATTCTTTCGCTGATGATATTTTTCTGGATATTGGGGGTGCCGCCGCCAATCACCACTTCCGGCCAGTTCAGTGCCTGGAATGGCCACCGTCCGCCGTCAGGTGCGGCCTCGGAGCGTGGGAAATACCCACTGGCCGCGCCGAGCAGCTCGAGTGCGAAGTCTCCCATCTCAACCTCCAACTCGGCACGGTGCAATTTGTTGACCGAGGTTTCGCTCGACAGCTTTTCTCCCTTGAGTTGTTTGGTCAGGTAACGCAATCCGTTGAGTCGCATGGCTTCGATCCGCGCCTCGAAGCGCGCAAGTCTGCGCCGGACCTGATGGTCCTCGGGTGCGGGGCGACCGCCGCGGCGGCTTCGCTTGGCGAGTGCCTTGAGTTCTTCGAGCTTGCGGGTCATCTGGGTGACCTCGGCGATGCCCGAGCGTTCGTTGGCAAGCGCGGAGATCGTCACACGCCAGCCTTCGCCCTCGTCGCCGAGTCGATTTTCGACCGGGACACGCACGTCGTTGAAAAAGACCTCGGCAAACATCGAATAGCCGGCCATGTTCTGGATGGGTCGGACTTCCACGCCCGGGCTGTCCATGGGAACCAGCAGGCAAGTGATGCCTTCGTGCTTGACTCGGGCGTCGGGGTCGGTGCGCACCAGCAGAATCATCCATTTTGACCAGACAGCGCCACTGGTCCAGATCTTTTGCCCGTTGACGATATACTCGTCTCCCTCTCGTTCGCCGCGACATTGCAGGGCGGCGAGATCCGAGCCGACGTTGGGCTCCGAATAACCGGTGCACCACTGATATTCGGAGTTCAGGATGTCGGGGATAAAGCGCTTTTTCTGTTCCTCGGTCCCGTATTGGATGATGCCGGGTCCTACCCACGCCAGCCCCATGAAGCAGGAGCCCAGTGCTGGCGCTCGTCGGGCAGACATCTCCTCTTTGAGGATGACCTGTTTGGCGATGGTCCCGCCGCCGCCGCCGACCTCTTTGGGCCAGGTGTAGCCGACCCAGCCTTTGTCGCGGACCTTGCGATCCCATTCCTGAATGAATGCCAGGTCATTCTTTTTGGCATCCGCCGGCAGATTGGCGTCGAGAAATTCCCGAACTTCCAGGCGAAACGATTCTTCTTCTTCGGTGAATTTGAAATCCATCAGAGGCCTCCCAGTGCAGCTGCGCGTTCGTAGTGCCAATCGGCATCGCCAAAGGCGGGCCGAACCCATTTGGCCCTTTTCAGAAAGAGTTGCGCGTCATATTCTTCAGTATAGCCGATGGCTCCATGGAGTTGAACCGAGTCAATCCCGATTCTCGCCATTGCGTCGCTGACGTAGGCTTTGGCCAGCGATGCCTGTCGCGGGAGCTCCTCAGGGCTCTCGTCGATCGCCCATGCGGCGTAATAGGTTAGAGATCGAAAGGACTCGATGTCGACAAAGATCTCCGCCAGCGGATGTTTGACGCCCTGGTACTTCCCGATCGGAGCGCCGAATTGCATCCGGGTTTTGGCATACTCGACCAGAAGGTTGAGCGCGCTTTCGGCCGCACCGATGCTCTCCGCACAGACCGCAACCGCGCCGCGATCCAATGCGCGGGCAACCGCTTGTTCGGCGAGGATCCCGTCGCTGAGAAGCATCTCTGACGTCAGCACGACGTTGTCGAGCGTGAGACGGCCCAGCCTTTTGCTCGGGTCGACGGTGGGGAAACTGCAGGCGGACACGCCACTGAGGCTCTTTTCGACCACGGCCAGTTGGACGGCGGCATCCGGCCGGCGGAAGGCGATGACAAAGACATCGGCCTGTCCGGCATCGAGAATGAAATCGCGCATGCCACTGAGTCGGAAGCCATCGCCGTCGGCCTGTGCCTCGAGGGTGATGCTGGCGGTTTCGGGCGCATCGACGTCGTCAAGCAGAGCCAGCGTGGCGGTTCGGTTGCCAGCGGCAATCTCCGGCAGCCAACGGTCGCGTGCCTCCTCGGACCCGGCGTCGATAATTGTGGCGGTGGCCAGCGCGGTTGCCAGAAGCGGGGAGGGGGCCAGCGTCCGTCCGGTCTCCTCGAGGAGGACGGCCATTTCCAGCCAGTGCAGGCCGAGGCCTCCCTGCGCTTCGGGAACCAGAATGGCGGGCCAGCCGAGTGCGGTGATTTCTGCCCATAATTCGGGCGAAAAAGCCTCCTCCGCGAGCATTAATTTCCGGGTCTCCGTGATGGGACACCGATCGTCGAGAAAGCGTCGCGCGCTCTCTCGTAATTGTTCCTGTTCCTCTGTGAATCCGAAGTTCATGGTCGAAGCGCTCCCTTCTGCTGAAATCCTAAGGTTCCGGGAGGCCGACCGCTACTCCGGCCAAGAACGATAATCTGGCCGATTGGAGAGCCGAGACTTCGCTTGGTAGGAATACCCCAAACGACCCCACCAGGGCAGCGAAAGGCAGAATCATGGCTCGTGCATATGCGATAACGGCAGACGCCGTCGCGGCGGAAAAAGAACGTACCGGCGGAAACTACGAAGAAGTTAATCTCTCCGATATCCTCAAGCTCGATGAGCTCGAGATCCCGGCGACGGGGCCTCGCGATGTTCGCCTGAAAATCCTTGCGGTTTCACTCGAACATAATATCGCCCATGCGGCACTGGCCGATACGGTAGATATCACCAAACTGCGCGGCGGCAAGATCTATCCGGGCAACTCTGCTCTGGGCGAGGTCACGGCCGTCGGCTCGGAAGTGACCAAATTCAAGGCCGGCGATATCGTGATTACCCACTGTAATGGTGGTCCCGACGAATATGGTTATCCTCTGCGGATCTGGGCGTATGACGCCCCCGATTCTATTGGTTGGTACGGCGAAGAAGCGCAAGTCGAGGACTGGCAGCTGATCCATGCGCCGCTGGATTGCGGATTGAATCTATGGGAAATCGCAGCCCTGCCGCTGCGCGCGCCTACCGCCTATCACCTATGGCGGCGCGCGGAGGGAATCTTCCGCGTCAAGGCAACCCGCGAGCATTGTGCGCAGATGAATGTGCTGGGCTTTGGTGGCGGAGTTTCCGAGCTTTTCCTGATGATGGCCAAGCATGAGGGGCATAAGGCCTATTTTTGCTCCGGTTCTGCCGAGCGTCGCGCTGCCCTGGAGAAGCTGGGTATCGAGTCCATCGACCAGAAAGCCTTCAACCGCTTCGCCTCGCGCGATGATGTGAAAGCATTTTCCAAAGAGGTCAAGGTGCGGACGGGCGGGGTCGGCATGCATGTGGTCTGCGATATGCTCCGTGGCCCGGTGTGGCCGGCTGGCGTGGCCGCCTCGGCGCGTGCCGGCGTGAACGTGAGCGCTGGCTGGCAGCTCTCCAAATCGATCACCTACGATTCGGCGGGTGCTTCGGTAAAGCAGCTCACTCTCGACCATACTCACTATGAGACATTGGTGGGATGCGAGGCGGCGACCCAGCTCTACGGCTCGGTCTTCAAGCCGACGATCCATTCGGAGATCTATCCGTTCGAGGAGCTGCCGCGGGCGCTTGATGAAATGCATGCCAATACGCAGGTGGGCATACCGATCATTCAGGTCGCCCGGGACTTGCCGGAATCCGTCAAGTCGATTGTGCCCTGATCCAGGTAGCCAGAGACGTTCAGTCATGAGAGGAGGGGGAATGTGGTTCTTGCGAACTGGATTCCCCCTTCTTCTTTATGTCGTGACTCTCCTCGGCTTCGTCGGTGGCCCGGCATCTGTGGGGGCCTATCCTCTCGATGGATACGAGGACACCGGGATTGTCCGTCTTGAGGCCTATCGAATTGCGCAGCAGAATTCAGACGGTGAAGTTTTGCCGTTTGGGGCCATGCTGGCGACCCGGAGTATCGGGCTTTCCCTGACCGATAAACCGGATTTTGCGATCCCGGCGGTGGATGACGAATTTTCGGCATCTCTCGTGGAAGTTCTCGGCGCAGATGCCTCGGGCTATGGCGTCGCGGTTCTGGATCTGACCGATCCTGCCGAGCCGGTCTACGCCGCCCATCAGGAAGAGCGCATGATGAACCCCGCGAGCGTGGGCAAGGTGCTGGTCGCGGTCGGTTTTTTCCAAGCACTGGCGGACGCCTATCCCGGAGATCTCGGCGCGCGGCAGAAGGTCCTTTTCGACACCGTCGTTGCCGCCAGCAGCTTTATCCGTCGGGACCACCATGAGGTACCGTTCTGGGCATTCGGAGACGAGGCGATCGAGCGCCGCCCGATTGTCGAAAGCGACGCTGCGAACCTTTGGACGTGGCTCGATTGGATGATGTCGCCGAGTTCGAATGCGGCGGGTTCGGTCGTCCTGCAGCAGGCGATGCTTTTGCAGCATTTCGGCAAGGGCTATCCGGTGTCGGTCGAGCAGGCGGAAGCGTATTATGACGACACCTCGGCCCCCGAGCTGCGCGCCGATCTGGTGCGAGTTCTGCAGGACTCGCTGCGACGAAGTGGTTTGAATCCGGGGCAATTGCGGCAGGGCAGTTTCTTTACGCGCGAGGGGCGTGCGCGGGTGCCCGGCGGCAAGAGTTGGGCCTCGAGTCGGGCATGGATGGACCTGCTCGTGGCGATGGAGAAAGGTCGGCTGGTCGACCCCTGGTCGAGCGCTCAGATCAAGAAATTGCTCTATCTGACCGAGCACCGGATTCGATATGCCTCAAGCCCCGAACTCGATGAGTCAGCAGTCTTTTACAAATCGGGTTCGCTCTATAAATGTCGACCGGAGAAGGGCTTCGTCTGTCGGAATTATGCCGGCAATCAATGGAATTTCATGAACTCGATTGCCATCGTCGAGTCGATACGCCGGTCCCCGAAACTGCGGTATGCGGTGGTGGTCAACTCCAACGTGCTGCGCAAGGATGCGGTTGGCGAGCATCGTGCCCTGGCCGCCCGAATCCATCGTCTTCTCGAGGAGCGTCACCCGCCGCCGCAAGTACCTGTGGTGATTGTCGATTAACTCCGCTTTGCGCGCAGCGCTGAGCATGCGAAAATGCTGGCAATGGCAAATGGCCAAGTAAGGAAAAAGCCGGGGCAGGCAGGCGGGGCCGAGGCATTGTTGGCGACGACCCGCCGGCTGGCCGACGACGGAGGAACCTCCGGAGCGCGGGCTCTGCTCTCGATCAATCAGCCCGACGGTTTTGATTGCCCCGGTTGCGCGTGGCCGGAGCCTGCGCGCGCTTCGCGGCTAGAGTTCTGCGAAAATGGCGCCAAGGCAGTCTCCTTCGAGGCGACGAGCAAGCGCGCCACGCCGGCTTTTTTTGCCGATCATCGAGTAGCGGAACTTCGCGGCTGGAGCGACCGGGCGCTTGAGGCCGAGGGGCGGCTGACCCACCCGTTAAGGTACGATGCGGCGAGCGATCGCTACGTACCTGTTGTCTGGGAAGAAGCTTTCCGCGAGATTGGCGCGACCCTCGAATCTCTGGAGAACCCGAACGAGGCTGTATTCTATACTTCGGGTCGCACCAGCAATGAAGCTGCCTTTCTCTATCAGCTTCTCGGGCGCTCTCTGGGGACCAATAATTTCCCGGATTGCTCGAATATGTGTCACGAGTCCAGTGGCGTGGGCCTCACGGAGTCTCTCGGCATCGGCAAGGGGACGGTGACTCTGGAAGATTTCGATCACGCCGATCTCATTCTTGTGGTGGGCCAGAACCCGGGCACCAATCATCCGCGGATGCTTACCGAGTTGCAGGCCGCCCGTGCCCGTGGTGCGTCGATTGTCTCGATGAACCCGCTGCGGGAAGCAGCGTTGGTTGCGTTTGCTCATCCGAAGAACCCCCTGGAAATGTTGCCGGGTGGGGCAACGCCGATCTCCACGCACTATCTGCAGGTCAAGGTGGGTGGCGACCTTGCGGCACTGACCGGCCTGGCGAAGATCCTTCTCGAGCGTGAGGCGGCAGCCCCGGGCACGGTCGTGGACCACACATTTGTCGATGCCCATACTGAGGGCTTTTCGGCTTATCTTGCGGCGATCGATGCCGCGACGTGGGACGAGATCGAAAGGGAGTCCGGTCTACCGCCGGAGGCGTTGGCCGAAGTCGCGGATCTCTATGCCCGCAGCGAGCGGGTGATCGCGTGCTGGGCGATGGGGCTCACGCAGCAGCCCCATGCGGTCGCGACCATTCAGCAAGTCGTAAATTTGCTCCTGCTGCGCGGGAATATCGGGCGGGCCGGCGCCGGCGCCTGTCCGGTGCGTGGGCATAGCAACGTTCAGGGTGACCGGACCATGGGAATCGACCACGAGCCCAAGCCGAGTTTCCTCGAAGGGCTCTCGCGTCATTTTGATTTCGCGCCGCCGACGGCGCCGGGCTTCGATACGGTGGCGACGATCGAGGCGCTGCAAGCGGACCGAGTTCGTTTCTTTTGCGCGATGGGGGGGAATTTTGTCGCAGCAACTCCGGACTCGCCAAGGGTGGCTGCGGCACTGGGGCGCAGTGATCTGAACGTATTTGTGGCCACGAAGCTGAACCGCACGCACCTCGCCGTTGGCGGGACCGCGTATCTTTTACCGTGTCTGGGCCGCACCGAACTCGATCTGCAGCGAGACCAACCGCAGGAAGTCACGGTCGAGGACTCGATGAGCATGGTGCATGCCTCTCGCGGGCGTAATCTGCCGGCTTCCTCCGAATTGCTTTCGGAGCCGGCGATCGTGGCCGGGATGGCGGGGGCAACGCCGCGGCTCGCCCATATCGATTGGCAGCATCTGGTTGGAGATTATGCGCGCGTTCGAGACGCGATCGCTGCGGTCCTGCCCGAACTCTTCCATGATTTCAATGAGCGGATCCGCGAACCGGGAGGGTTTTATCTCGGCAATAGCGCACGTGATCGCTTGTGGAATACCAGCGCTGGCAAGGCGACATTTGTAGCGGCCCCGATTCCGGACCAATCTCTGCCGGAAGGCCAGTTGCGTCTCATGACAGTTCGCTCTCACGACCAATTCAACACCACGGTTTACACGGATGACGATCGCTATCGGGGAATCTTCGGCACCCGAAAGGTCCTTTTTGTTTCGGCCTTCGATCTGTCGACGCGCGGTTTGGCCGATGGGGATCTCCTCGAAATCATCAGCCATTACGGCGACGACGAGAATCGTCGCGTCGAGGGCTTTCGGGCGGTTGTCTACGATATTCCGGTGGGCTGTGTGGCGGGATATTTTCCCGAATTGAACCCGCTCGTATCGTCCGGCAGCTTTGCCCGACGCAGCCGCACACCAAACTCAAAGTTGGTGCCGGTCACCTTGGAGCCCTTCCGGGGCCAGCTGTGATCCCCGGGAATCTTCTGGCATAAGTTACGGCGAGGATGTCCTTTCCACCGACACGAACGCACCCAATCGTGCGCTACCAGAACGCTGTCGCGGAGCTTTCGCGCGATAGCGTCGTCACGGAGGAGCCACTCGAGATTCGCGTGGCGGGAGAATCTCTGGCGGTCACGATGCGCACACCGGGGCATGACGAGGAGCTTGCGGCGGGATTTGCTCTGACCGAGGGGTTGGTGGACCACCCCGAGGATCTCGAAGCCGTGCGCCCCTGTGCGGATGCAACCTGGGGCAATATCGTCGAGCTGGAACTGGCCCAAACCGCGGCCGGGCAGCCGTCTCGCGTTGGTCGCGCCAAACGAGAGATGTTTCTGTCGAGCTCGTGCGGGCTATGTGGAAAGGAATCCATTGATCGGATCCGCCAGCAGCTGTCTCGCTTGGGGGAGGGGCCTCTCGTGCCTCCGTCCGTGCTCGAGGACCTGCCGGAACGGATGCTGGCCGAGCAGGGGGCTTTCGCAACCACGGGCGGCCTTCATGCTGCGGCGCTCTTTTCCGCCTCCGGGGAATTGCAGGTGCTCCGCGAGGACGTGGGTCGTCATAATGCCGTTGACAAGGTTCTGGGCCACGAGTTGCTTTTGGGTCGACTGCCGCTGTCGAAGGGAATTCTTCTGGTGTCGGGTCGGTTGAGTTTTGAGATCGTACAGAAGGCGGGACGGGCGGGAGTCCCGATGCTCTGCGCGATCAGCGCGCCCTCGAGTTTGGCAATCGATCTTGCCGTCGAGATCGATATGACCCTGATTGGCTTTCTTCGTGCGGGCCGGATGAATGTCTATACAGACGCTGCTGGTCGAATCTCGGCGGTGGCTACTCGACCCGCGTGAAATTCCAGACCTTCTTGATCTCGATCTTGGGCGCGACCTCGGCTGCGACAAATTCTCGGTGGGCCGGGTCCTCGCGGTAGGCGGCGATCGCCTCGAGCGATGCAAAGTCCAGTCGCAGCGAAACGTCCCAGACCAGAGCCTCATCGTCGGCCGGGAGCCCGACGACGACCTGTTCTACGCCAGGCAGACCCGGCAAGCCCGCCGCAAGCTTTGCCGCGAGTTCGCGGCGTCCCGACGGGTTTGCGAACTCAGCCTTGAGTTTGAAATAATGGTGTCTCTCGATCATCGCATCACCAGCCGCGCAGGTCGGCGGCTCGGGCCCGATGGTAGGAGGCCTCGCCAAAGAAGGCTCTGTCGAAAAGGGAGCGGCGCACCCATAAGTGGATATCGTGTTCCCACGTAAAGCCGATGCCGCCGTGCAGCTCGATTCCCTTGCGCCCCATCTCGTCGAAAAGGTCCGTAATTCGGGCTTTGGCGAGTGCCGCGGTATGGGCCGCCCGATCTTCGATATGGTCAATGGCATGCGCCGCATACCACCAAAGTGAGCAGGTGGGGGCGAGATCCGTCGCGAGGTCGGCCAGTTGGTGTTTGATCCCCTGGAAATGAGCGATGGTCTGCCCGAATTGCTCGCGGATCATCACGTAGTCGCGGGTCATTTCCATGCAGCGAGTGGCTCCTCCGAAGGCATCCGCGGCAATCAGGACAAGTGCGGTGTCACGGACGCGATCAATAGCCGCCTTGCCGCCGCCGATTGCCAGGGCTTCGGTGCCATCGAAGTGAACCGTGCTGACCCGCCGGGTCATATCGTTGCCGATCAACTCTCGCGTCGTCATTCCGTCCGCCGCCCGCTCGACGAGAAACAGGTCCGGTGCATTTGTTTGCGAGTCGCGTGCCGCGACGATCAGGATATCGGCGATCGCTGCGAAGGGCACCAGAGGTTTTTCTCCGTAGAGCTTGCCTCCGGAAAAACGAACCTCGAAATCTCCAGCTTCCCACACCCCGACCTTTTCGCCGGCGGCATACGTCGCGATCGCCTTCCCCGAAGCGATCCTTGGCAGCCAGTGGCTTTTGGCTTCCCCTTGATCGGCCGCCTGCAGGGCGATCGTGCCCAGTGCGTTGCCGAGAAATGGCCCGGGCATGCAGGCGAACCCGAGTTCTTCGGCGATCAGGGCCAGGTCCAGCACTTCCAATCCTGCCCCACCGAATTCTTCACTGATAGGCAGTGCGGTGAGGCCAAGTTCGGCAATCCCCTGCCAGAGAGTTGCATCGTGGCCGGTATCGCTTTCCATGATCTCGCGGACCCTTGTCGTCGGGCACTCGGCTTCGAGAAATTTTCGAACACTATCCTTGAGCAGGACCTGATCTTCGGAGATTCCAAAATCCATGACTGACTCCTATTTACGCAGGTCGCGGGGTAAACCGAGACCGCGTTCTCCGATGACGTTGCGCTGGATATTGGGGGCACCGCCTCCGAGGGCCAGCATGAAGGCTCCATTGAAACTGCCCATCATCATGCCGTCGAAGGGTGCGGCCGGTTCGCCCTGACCGAGCATTGCGCGATCGCTGGAGATCTCCAGCGCGAGCATGGCAATATCGTAGGAAAGCTGGGATGCGTATAATTTGGTGACCAGCCCGGCGAGGCCGGGGTCCTCTCCGCGATGGCCCGCGGTCAGCAGTCGATATCCGTTGAATTCGGCTGCACATACCCGCGAATCGAGATCGGCCAGCTTCTCGCGAATGGCAGGGTCTTCGATGGCCTTGCGCCCTCGCACCTCCGTGAGTTGGGCCAGAGCCACGGCCCCGTCGAGAGTGCGGCGTTGCATCGAAGCATTTCCGATGAGCGCGCGCTCGGCCTTCAGCGTGGAACGGCTGACCTTCCATCCGTTCCCGCGATCACCGACGATCGAATCTCGGGGAACCCGCACGTCGTCGAAGAAGATTTCATTGAAATGAGCTTCGCCGTCCATCTGGCGCAGGGGGCGAATGTCGAGCCCCTGCGATTTCATGTCGATCAGCATATAGGTGATGCCGTCGTGTTTTGGTGCGTCGGGCTCGGTCCGTATCAACGCGAACATCATATCGGCGTCGGCGGCATTCGAGGTCCAGATCTTCTGGCCGTTGACGACCCAGGCATCTCCGTCCAAAACGCCCGAGGTGCGGAGTGCGGCCAGGTCCGAGCCGGCGCCGGGTTCGCTATAACCCTGACACCAGCGGATATGGCCCATCAGGGTGCTCTCGATATAGGTTTCTTTCTGCTCCTCGGTGCCGTGGGCGAGCAGGGTGGGGACGAGCATGGCGGGGCCCTGGTTGGATAGTTCGTAGGGAGCCTTCGCACCATGGAATTCTTCGGCGATGATCGTCGCTTTCAAAGGGTCGGGGCGCTGCTCGCTGCCACCGTAGGCGCGGGGTACGTGCCGGTAGAGGTAACCGCCTGCGACCGCGGCGCGACGGAATTCCGTCGCGCGTTCATCGGTACGAGCCCCACCACCCAGCCCACGCTTGAGTTCGTTGACGACCGGGTTGGACGCGACGTCCTCCGGAGTCCAGTTATGCTCGAGAAACGCTCGCACTTCCTCGCGGAATTCCTGATAAGTTTCGTTGTATTTCAGATTCACGGCTTGCCTCCAAGAACCGGTCTAGCAAGGACGAGGGCTGCCACCAACGAAGGCCTTGCTTGCACACCCCCGCACAGCCTGTCACGCGATTCGTTTGCGATTGTTGATAACTTCGGGGGCAGGAGGCGCACCTTGAAGCAGCCGGTCCGCGTCTGGTGTGGAGCAGTGGCAGAAATCACCGATTGCGGGTAGGGGAGAATCCCATGCCCAAGGTGCGCCCTCCGTTTCTTCGATTCTATGGTGTCGCGGTTCTGTTCTGCCTGAGTACTGCCGCATGCCAGTCGTCGGATCCTTCTTTGGCCAGCCGACCCACACCTTCAACGGTGGCGTCGGCTCGCTCGGTGCTTCCTGAAGCATCGTCAACGACGTGGGCGAATGCACAAACGGTTTTCGAGGCTCGCTGTGCGGTTTGTCACGGCTGCTACGATGCTCCTTGTCAAGCTGTGATGAGCGCGCCGCAGGGCCTCGCACGCGGGGCCAGCAAAGTTGTGGTCTACAACGGCGAACGATTGCTTCCGGCCGATCCGACGCGCTTGTTTGTGGATGCGCAGACTGTCCCGGAATGGCGTGAAAAAGGTTTTTACTCAATTCTGGACGAGTCGCATGATCGCAACCTGGTGAGACTGATGCTGGATCTGGGCGCGGCCCATACCTTTGCGCCGGGCAAGAAATTACCGGATGCCGTCCCGGTTGGTATCGATCATGCGCTTTCGTGCCCGACCCCCGACGAATTCCCGGACTATATGAAGGAGCACCCTCTCTGGGGCATGCCCTACGGGATGGCACCGTTGGCTGATGGCGAGATGAAAACTCTGTCGGATTGGCTGGATGCTGGTTCGCCGACGGCTCCTGCGGCCCGCGAAATGCCGGCTCGCGCCGCCGAAGAAGTGGCTGCATGGGAGGAATTTCTTAACGGTGATTCGCTCCGCCAGCGCATCGTGAATCGCTACCTCTATGAGCATTGGTTTCTGGCGCACGTCTATTTCGATGATCTGCCCGAAGGTCCGTTTTTTCGGGTGGTGCGCTCGACGACGCCGCCAGGCCAGCCGGTCGTCGAGATCGCCTCACGCCGGCCCTATGATCCACCCGAGGTCGATCAGTTCTGGTACCGCCTTCGTCCGGTTGAAGGAACCATATTGCACAAGACCCATACTCTATATGAGTTCGGAGACGCGCGGATGAAGCGTCTTCAGAAATTGTTCTATGGTGCGCCGTGGACCCCGACGAAGTTTCCCAGCTACGAACCCGAGTTGGCCAGCAATCCTTTTATCACTTACGCCGAGATCCCGGTACGCGCGCGTTATCAATATATGTTGGACGATGCGCAATATTTTGTGATGACCTTCATCCGTGGCCCGGTCTGTCGCGGGCAGATCGCTGTCAACGTGATCGAGGATCATTTCTTTGTGGCATTCCTCGATCCGGACGCCGATTTGTCGGTGACTCGGCCGGAGTTTTTGCGCGAGGCGCAGGAGGATTTGAACCTGCCGGCCGAGTATCTCAGCAAGCTCGTCCCGGGTGAGTTCTTTCTCAAATATACCGATGAGCAACGCGACTATCTAAAATTGCGAAATCGTTACTATGACAAGGCGTATCCTGATGGAGCAGGGCTGGATGCGCTATGGGACGGTGATGGCACCAATCCCAACGCCATGCTGACGATCTTCCGGCACTGGAATAATGCCACGGTGATTCAGGGTTGGACGGGCGGGTGGCCCAAGACGGCCTGGGTGATCGATTACCCGATCTTCGAGCGTATCTATTACGATCTGGTGGCCGGGTTTGACGTCTTTGGGAATGTCGCCCATCAGGCGGCCACGCGCCTCTATATGGACCATCTGCGGATGCAGGGCGAGAACAACTTCCTTGATTTTCTGCCCGCTAGCCGGCGCAAGGAGGTCCATGCCTCGTGGTATATCGGTGCAACCGACAGTCTGAACTACCGATGGGCTGACGAGTTGCTCGATACGCGCCCAAGCGCTCTGAAATTCAGCAAGCCCGATGTGAAAATCGAGCTGCTCGAAAAGATCCTCGCCTATAACGGGGCCGTCGCCGGCGGCCCCGACCGGCTCAACCGATGTGATGCCATCCCCTGCTCATCGCCAGGTGCTACCGCGTTCGAGGTTGGCGTTGATGCAATTCTCGAGCCTCTTGCTGGTGTCAAAGGCCCTTGGATCGCGCCGCTTCCGGAAGTAAGCCGCCTCCGCGTGCGCAACGGTGACACAATGATCACCTACACGCTGGTGCATAACCTGGCGCATACCAACGTGGCCTATATGTTCGACGAAGATAAGCGGCTGGTCCCTGCCGACGATACCGTGACTCTGGTCCGCGGCTATCTGGGCAGCTACCCGAACTTCGCATTCGATGTGGATCACACCGAGCTGATCGAGTTTCGCGATGCCTTGATGGGCGTTACGGATGCCACGAGTCTGGAGGCGGTAGTCGACCGCTGGGGCGTACGCCGCACGGACCCAGACTTCTGGTCCACGATGGACTGGTTTGTCGAGGATTTCCGCCAGCGTCAGCCAACCGCGGCCGGGCTCTTTGACCTCGGCCGCTACGAGAACCTCTAGGCTTCGGACCTCAGGCCGAAACCTATTTGCCGGTATAGTTGGGCTTGCGTTTTTCGAGGAAAGCCCGCGGACCTTCGCGAGCATCCTTGCTCGACATGACTTCCATGCCGAGTTCCATCTCGCGCTTGTAGGCCTCGGCCTCGGGCAGGAACTCGGTCTCGATGATCGAGCGTTTGATGTTC
>JAQWJE010000005.1 GCA_029248525.1 Candidatus Binatia bacterium | reverse complement strand
GAATCTCCAGCAGATGGCGCACCTCGCTCAGGTTGCCATAGTTCCATTGCATGACGAAGGCGGTATTGGTCTGGGCGGGGTCGTCGCAGAGGCCGGCGGTATCGTTACGCGTCGTTCCATAGGCGATGGGCATATGTTCTCCGCCATCAAAGCGGGCGGTCAGACCGTTGGACGTACATTTCCAGCCTGAGACAAGGCCCACGCCACTTTGCACCGAACCCTGAGCGGGAATCTCGAGGTTGCCCACACTGGCGTGGACGTTGGAAGTCCCCATCAGTCCAACCAGACCTGCAAACACGATCCCGGCGATTCGATTCCCGACGATTCCCATCATAAACTCGACTCCTTCCGGAGACTGCCAAAACCGATCATCGACCCGGTTCCCGCCAGAGCCAATTCCCGGCCCGGCGACCAGTCCCCCCACACCAGAGGCTAGTGAATCACACTTGCGCAGGTCAAATCACCCACCAACGCCCCGAACCGTCGATCTGAGCGCCGAAATAGCGCAGATGCCGTGCGAAAGGACTGCCACCCCCAACAACACCGGCCCTCTCGCCGATGCGAGAGGGCCGGGAAGGCTTCCGGTTGAAGGATCCGTGGCCCGCCCCCCCGACTCACGTTGATTCCGGAGGGCGAATATCAGGCGCTAATCCGTGATGAACGCAATCGCTTCGTCCCGGAAATTCGCGGCCTTGGGACCAATCACCCGGGTCCCGTTCCAGCCCGCATTCACCCCGATGACATAGCCCTTTTCACCCGAGGCGCACCGGTTGTTGTCATCCGCCGGGCAGTAGTAGAACGGGCCACCCGAATGGCCCCCCGCCGAATCGATCTTCAGCCGCAGGGACTTGCGATAGACCGAGGCGATCTCCTCGCGTTCGACGACATGGTAGAGTTCAATGCCGCCCGCGAGTTCGCAGCCCTCAAGGAAGCCCGGGAAGCCCAGATTGTGAACTCGATCGAGGTCGCGCAAGGTGCTGTTGCCCGCCTGCGAGAGCTGCATGTCGTTTACTGTGCCGCTCCACGACCCCCTGAGCTCCAGGATCGCCCAATCATCGTTGAAATCATTTCCGCCGCCGTCACCGGATCCTCCCCGGTACCCGCTGGTGAAATCGATGTCCGCGACATTGCGACAATCGCTGCTCCAGTCGTATCCATCATAGCGGCAAACAGATATGTCGCGATTCGCGATGGGGTCGTTATCGTCATCACTCACGCAATGAGCCGATGTCAGAATCGAATCGTCGGTCAGAATCGTACCCGTGCAGATCGTATCGACGGTCGACGAGAAGTTCCACACCTTGACCGTCGTGTCCTGACGGTCCGTGAGGGTTCCCGTTTTCTCGGTGCGGTCCTCGTCTTCCCAGACCCACGTCTTGCTGGTGTTGCCATTCGGGTCCGTGCAAGTATCCTTCGTCCAACTGCTGGGGTACCATTCCACCACGGATCCGACGGGATACTCGTCGCCAAGCGGCTCGTTCTCAGGTGCGCTGTCCGGCAGACTGTCCCGCTCCAGCTCGTCTTCACCCGGAAGGCGCATCGCCGCCCAGTACGGAGCGTCCACGGCAATCGGCTGCCAGATCCTGCCCTGAGAATCGATCCGGCGACCTGCGGCGAGCTTTTCGGCAGGCGTTCGGAACTTCGGCTCCTGGACCACAAAGCGCTGCGGACCCCGCACCGGTTTCGGTGTATTCGCATAGCGTGCCTGGCCGATATAGCGCCACGTCACCATCTCGCCCGCCACAGCCATCCCGGTATCGAAGTTCCGTGGCAGGGCAAACGACCAGGTACCATCCCGATTGTCCACTTCCTCAAGATTGGCGACATCATCGGCCTCGCGCGCCGCGAGGGCCTCACGACTGAGCACCAGAGTCGGTTCACGAAGCTCCTCGACCGGTAGCGGCTACCGATCCCCGAAGGGTGTTTGGATCGGGCCTGCGGCATCGGCCGTATTCGCGGCGATTGCCATCTCGGGTGTCGCGAGGCTTCCCGCTGACTCGGCGCCGAGCGCCGCTGCTTGTGACAACCCCCCGCGGAATTCGGCCGCGGGACTCGCGCCCGCCAGAGAACCCACCAGGATGGCGCCCATCAGTCCGGCGCCCGACAATTTTTGCATGATTTTCCGATTCATTGTTCTTTCCCCGCATTGTGGACCACCAGAAGGTTTCCGTGGCCTGTTGTTGATGCAGGAACTCAATTGCAGAGATCATGCCAGATCAGAACAGCCTGTTTTTACTATGTATTCGCAATAACACATCTTCTGTAACTGCGGGGCGGTAACCCCTCGTTACCTCCGAGCGGAGCGGAAAGTTACCGAAAAAAATCCCGATTTCATTAGATCTCCACTTTTACTCAACGCCACGTCCACCGCCGTTCTCCACTCTGAGAAGTCAACGAAGCAGAGGAGAGAAAGCATGCGCAGAGAGAAGATTTCCCCAAACCACCGGCCTGAAACCACACCCGGCAAATTCGTCCGCACCCGGATTGCCGCAATCCAGCTGATCGGGGCCTGCCTCCTCGTGGCCTGGGCTGCCGGAGCCGAGGCGAGTGCGGCCAACGAGCTGAGCGGAAATATCCCCGCAGCCCAAAGCGGAGACCCGGCCGGGCTCTCCCGGACGACCGGAGCCGAACCGACTGGAACCGACCGGGCCGAGGCCGAACCGACCGAGGCCGTCGTGCTGCTGAATGCCGTGGAGATCGACAACATCGAGGACGGTCGCCTGCTCTTTCGGACACGGGCCCGGGGCAAATTTATGGCGGGACCGCGGTCGGGGACTCACGCCGAGATCTCCGTGCATGGCCCGATCGTGCGCACCACCGTCACCCAGCGCTTTCACAACCCGACCGACCATTGGCTGGAATCGATCTACGTCTTCCCCTTGCCAGCGGATGCCGCCGTCGACAGCCTGGACGTGCTCGTAGGCGACCGACATATTCGCGGGGAAATCCACGAAAGGCATATGGCGACCCAATTGTATGAGGCCGCCGCCCAAGCCGGGCACGCCGCCGCGATCGTCGAGCGCGTGCGACACGGTGTCTTCCGCAGCAATGTGGCCAACATTCCGCCATCGGCCGAAATCGTTGTGCGGATCTCTTATCAAACCCATGCACATCGAGAAGGCGATCAATGGAGCCTGACGTTCCCTACCGCGCTGCTCCCGCTCACCGATCCCGCGCCAAATACGAGCACAGCCAGTGAGCCGCCGCCCGTCACACCAGGCCGCGCTCACAGTGCCAGGCTGCACGATGGCGTAGCCCATCTGACTGACGACCCCTTTTCCATCGACATCCGGCTTATGCCCGGAGGCCCGGTCGCCGCCATCGACAGCCCGACCCATTCCATCCGCACCGAGGACATTGCTTCGGAAGGGACCGTCACGTGGAGCCCCTCCGGGCAGGAGAGTCACGGCGCTCACGTTGGTCATGTTGGTCACGTTGGTCACACAGGCCACACAGACCATGCGATTCACCGGGGCCACGTCGCCCACCGCATCCAGCTGGACGGGGGCCAAGCTGCCCCGGGCCGCGACTTCCACCTCAACTGGACCGTGCGCGCGGCAAACGAGCCCACGATCGAGGCCTTCCGCGAACGTCTGGACCAACACGACTTCCACCTGCTGG
>JAQWJE010000004.1 GCA_029248525.1 Candidatus Binatia bacterium | reverse complement strand
CGCAGCAAGTCTTCGAATTTGCCGAGTACATGCGGGCGGATGCTGTCGCGCAGATAGGGCACGATCGTGTAGCGCGTCGGTCCTGCATTGGCGAAGACGTTGAAATGGTTGAACCAGAAGTCGGTCAGCACTTCGCGCAGTTGTGCGCGGGCGTGCACGGCGCGGGTGATCTGGGCTGCCCGCAGTTCGATCAAAATGCGCTGCGGTGGGCCGAGTCCGACGGGGTTGTCGCGGCTCTGGTTCGGGTAATTCTGGAGCAATTCGCCAGACTCCATGGACAACGAGGGATAGAGGGACAGGCGTTCTTGCAGTTCGGGGTCGTCGATGGGCTCGGGGCGTACCTGTTCCCATAGCCACTCGTTACGGCCCATCTGGCGAACCCGTGCGGCCTCTTCGCTGGTGTATCCAAAGGTCGCCCTTTGCAGCAGGTGGCGGATCTTGACCTCCTCGGAAATACCGGTGGCGGCGTGTGCTGTGCCGACAGGACCCAGCAGGGCTCCAACCGAAACTCCACTCACCCCTCCGATCAGGGTCAACAGGAAAGCCAGATGCGCGGCTATACCCGTGATCGTCCGGCCGGCTTTTTGTCGTTTGGATTTCTCTCTCATCATCACCCCTCCCGACGCGGTGTTCTGCGTTCGTCCAGCAACCACTCCGGCGAAGAGGATGGAGTAGCCGCCTACCTGAGGGAACCACCGCGAAGCATAAAGCCGTCGAAAAAAATCATGCGGGAGAAAATACTTCGAGTCACGCCCGAAATCTACTGATTCCCTATGGCGATTGCGCAGGGACAGCGACGTTTTCAGCGAAACGGGGGTAGCCAGTCGGCGTGCGCCTCGAGCAACTGATCGCAGAGAGCGACGGTTTGGTCGACCGAGAGCTCGGCTCCGGTATGCGGGTCGAGCAGGGCGGCCTGATAGATCGCGTCGCGCGACTGTTGCAATACGGCTTCGACCGCGAGTACCTGCGTCCCGATATTGGTGCGGTTCAGCGCGGCACAGGCCTCGGGTAGCGCGCCGATTTTTTCGGGGTGGATGCCCTGGGCATCGACCCGACTGGGGACCTCGACGCACGCATTGGCGGGCAGATTGTCGATCCAGCCCTCATTCATCACGTTGAGTGCCGCCTGGGTTGGCTCGCCGGTGATCAAGGCATGCAGGATCGAGGCGCCGAACTCATTGGAGGGGGTATGCTCGATGGCCGTGTTGCTCAGGAGCGCTTCTCGTTGGGCTGCCCAGCCAGCGATCTGTTGCCGACACCGACGGGGGTACTCATCGAGAGGAATATTATATTCGTCGATCAACGCTGGCTGTGCCGTTTTGATAAACCAAGGTGTGTATTCGGCGGTATGTTCGCTGGATTCGGTGAGGTAGTAGCCAAAGCGAGCCAGCATCTCGAAACGCACGAGGTCACAGCCTACCGTCACATCAAGTGCTTCTTCGGCCGAGAGCTTACCGCTCTCGCGCCCGCCGAGAGCCCAAAAAGGATGCAGATAGCAGGGTTCTTCCGCGGGCATCCCGGCGCGCTGGAGAAGTTCGCGTACCCACCGGCCGCCGCCCCGGTCGCGCACCCGTGCGCTGAGTTCGCCGGCGCGCTTCTTGATCTCGGGGTAGAGGTCGGCCCCGGCGTGCTCGACCCGCAGCAACCACGCCTGATGGTTGATCCCGGCAATCGAGGCTTCCACCTCGGCTGCGGGATATTTTTCATCGAGGCCGAGGTTGCCCAGAAGTGAAGGGATGCAGGCCTGCACGCTATGACACAGCCCCATGGTACGGATCGAGCTGCCTTGCAGGAGGCCGGCGGTGATCGCACACATCGGATTGGTGTAGTTGAGCAGCCACGCATCGGGGCAGACAACCTCCATATCGCGCGCGATCTCCAGCAGGACCGGCAGGGTGCGCAACGTCCGGAACAGACCTCCGATGCCGATGGTATCGGCAATGGTCTGCCGCAGGCCGAAGGCGTCGGGGATCTCGAAGTCCGTCACCGTGCAGGGCTCGTAGCCGCCGATCTGAACCGCATTGACGACGTGGGCGGCACCTTGTAGCGCCTCGCGGCGGTTTTCCGGTCCCAGATACCTCTGGATTCGCGCGCGCCCCTGGTTCTGGTTGCGATTGATGGCCTCAACCAGGCGGGCAGAGTCCTCCAACCGCACCCGATCGATGTCATAGAGGGCGATCTCGATATCCTGCAGGCCTTCGCGCAGCAGAACATCGCCCAGAATATTGCGCGCAAATACCGTGCTGCCAGCTCCCAGAAAGGCGATTCGGGTCATGGAGAAACCTTTTATCGGGAAGGAAGTCGCTTCGCACCTGATTTTGAACTCGATTCGCATCGGAGATCGAGCCGGGATTCAAGGTTTTTCGGTCTCGGGCGGCCTATTTGCGATCGGGGCTCCTGATCGCGACCATAGAGGCATGGGAAACTCGAGCAACGATAATTTGGAACTTTGGCGTGAGCTCGCCACCAAGGAACGCAAGGGCAAGGATCCGGACGATCTGATCTGGAAGACGCCGGAAGGCATCGACGTCAAACCGCTCTACACTAAGGAAGACGCTGCCGGTCTGGATTTCGGCGACAGCATTCCTGGTGCTTTTCCCTTCATTCGTGGCCCGCGAGCCACGATGTACACCGAGCGTCCCTGGACGATTCGCCAATACGCAGGCTTCTCGACGGCGCAGGAGTCCAATGACTTCTACCGGGCCAATCTGGCCGCAGGACAAATGGGCCTGTCGGTCGCTTTCGACCTCGCGACACATCGCGGTTACGATTCCGATCATCCTCGTGTGGTGGGTGATGTGGGCAAGGCTGGCGTTGCCATTGATTCCGTCGAAGACATGAAGGTGCTCTTCGACAAGGTTCCTCTGGACAAGATGTCGGTATCCATGACGATGAACGGTGCTGTCTTGCCGGTGCTTGCCAGCTTCGTAGTTGCGGGTGAGGAGCAGGGCGTCCCCCGAGACCAGCTCACCGGGACGATCCAGAACGATATCCTCAAGGAGTTCATGGTTCGGAATACCTATATTTATCCGCCGACTCCCTCGATGCGGATTGTTGCCGATATCATCGAGTACACCTCGAAAGAGATGCCGAAGTTCAATTCGATCAGTATTTCGGGCTACCATATGCAGGAAGCCGGAGCGACGTGTGATCTCGAGTTGGCGTTCACGATTGCCGACGGACTGGATTACGTGCGTGCGGCGATGTCCAAGGGGCTCGACGTCGATGCTTTCGCGGGACGGCTCTCGTTTTTCTGGTGCATCGGTATGAACTTCTACATGGAAGTCGCCAAGATGCGGGCCGGTCGGCTGTTGTGGGCCACGCTGATGAAAAAGCATTTCTCGCCAAAGAACGCGCGCTCGCTCATGCTGCGCACACATTGCCAGACCTCGGGGGCGAGTCTCACGGAACAAGATCCTTACAATAATATTATGCGCACCACGGTCGAGGCGATGGCGGCCGTGATGGGAGGCACCCAGAGCCTGCATACGAACTCGTTTGACGAGGCATTGGCTTTGCCCACGGACGAATCGGCTCGTGTCGCGCGCAATACCCAGCTGATGCTGCAACTCGAGACCGGCATTCCCAAAGTGATCGATCCTTGGGGTGGTTCCTATTTTATGGAGTCGCTGACACATGGCCTGGCGGCCAAAGCGCTCGGGATTATCGAGGAAGTCGAAGAAATGGGCGGTATGACCAAGGCGATCGAGGCCGGCATGCCGAAGTTGCGGATCGAGGAAGCTGCCGCCCAGCGGCAGGCGCGTGTCGATCGAGGCGAGGACGTCATTATTGGCGTGAACAAATTTCAACGCCCGGACGAGCCGGAGTTGGAGCTCCGCGAGATCGATAATAGTGCTGTTCGTGAGTCGCAGGTCGCCGCTCTCGAGCGGATCAGAGCCACGCGAGACTCGGGCAAGGTCGAAACCGCACTCAATGCCTTGAACGCTTGTGGTCGGACGGGCGAGGGCAACTTGCTTGAGCTGGCGGTCGAGGCGGCACGTGTCCGCGCCACTGTAGGCGAGATCTCCGAAGCCCTGGAAAAGGAATGGGGTCGCTATCAGGCGGAAATCAAATCCATCTCGGGTGTTTATGGAAGTTCCTTTTCGGAGGATCCCGAGTGGAAGGGCATGCAGGCCGAGATCGATAAATTTGTCGAAGTACAGGGGCGCCGGCCACGAATGCTGGTTGCCAAGGTCGGTCAGGATGGCCACGATCGCGGGGCGAAGGTGATCGCAACGGCATTTGCCGATTTGGGCTTTGATGTGGATGTCGGGACTCTTTTTCAGACGCCGGATGAAATCGCACGACAGGCGATCGAGAACGATGTGCATCTGATCGGTGTTTCGAGTCAGTCCGGCGGGCATACCACGCTGGTGCCGGAGCTTGTGCGGGTGCTTGCGGAGAAGGGAGCCTCCGAAATTCTCGTGACCGCCGGAGGTATTATTCCGCCAAAGGATTACCCGAAGCTGCGTGAGGCTGGCGTCAAGGCTATCTTTGGTCCGGGGACGAAGGTTCCGGTAGCCGCCCGTGAAATTCTGGATCTGATCGGCATCGGTGGCAATCCGGCGAGTGGGAATGCCGACTGACCCTGCACGGCAGGCCGTGGCCGACCAGATTCTGGCCGGTGATCGGCGGGCGATGGCCAAGGCCATCACCTTGGTGGAAAGCACTCGTGCCGACCATCAGGTCGAAGCGCAGCTCTTGCTGGAGCTTTTGCTTCCGCAGACCGGCCGCGCTGCCCGCATCGGCGTTACAGGTGTTCCCGGCGTCGGCAAAAGTACCTTTATTGAGGCTTTCGGTCTCTACCTGACCGGTCTGGGCAAGAAAGTTGCCGTGCTTGCCGTCGATCCCTCGAGCACGCGTTCGGGGGGTAGTATTCTGGGGGACAAGACCCGAATGCCGCGTCTGGCCGCCGACGAGAATGCCTATATCCGACCGAGTCCTGCTGCCGGTTCGCTTGGTGGTGTCGCCCGGAGGACTCGCGAGGCGATGCTGGTCTGTGAGGCGGCGGGTTTCGATGTGGTTCTTGTGGAAACAGTCGGGGTAGGGCAGTCGGAGGTGACCGTGGCCTCCATGGTGGATTTCTTTCTGGTCCTGATGCTGCCGGGTGCCGGCGATGAACTGCAGGGAATCAAAAAGGGAATTCTCGAGATCGCCGATGCTCTCGCGGTAAACAAGGCTGATGGGGACCAGGTGCCGCTGGCGACGCGGGCGGTCGCCGAATACCGCAGTGCCCTGCGCTTGTTCCGGCACTCGAGCGCGTCCTGGAGCCCGCCGGTCGTTCCGGTGAGCGCTCTGGAGCATCGAGGCATGGACGAAGTCTGGGAACTTGTGGGCAAGCACCGCGAGGCACTCGACGCCACGGGTGAATTGACCGAGCGGCGCCGCCAGCAGCAACTGAGCTGGTTCTGGAGCATGCTGGAAGACGGATTGCGCCAGCATTTTCTCGGACGAGAAGACGTCAAACGGCGACTGCCCGAAATGGAAGCCTCGGTCGGGCGGGCTTCATTGACGCCGACGCAGGCGGCGCGACGCCTGCTCGAAGTGTTGGGCGACGGAGAGATCGAATGAAGCTGGGATTGGTAAATCATGGCGGCCGCGCGGGAATCTGTATCGACCAGCGTGTCTACGACCTGGAACGTGATTCGGGCGGTACTCTGTCGTCCGACCCGATGGCGGCCCTTGCCGACTGGGAAGCCGTGTTGTGCTGGGCCGAAGATCTCGGCTCGGATGTGGAGAGCCAACCGCTGGATGTGGCCAAGCTTCTGGCACCGGTTCCAACTCCCGAGAAGATTTTCGGCGTTGGCCTGAACTACCATGACCATGCCCGCGAGGCTGGATTGGACGTGCCGAAATCGCCGCTGATCTTTACGAAATTTCCCAATTGCCTCAACCGTCCTGACGGGGATGTGGAATTGTCGTCGGACCGCGTGGATTGGGAAGCCGAATTGGTTGTGGTGATTGGCCGCGGCGGTCGAGGAATCCTTGAAGCCGAGGCGCTCTCCCATGTTGCAGGCTTCATGGTGGGACAGGATATTTCGGATCGTCGGCTCCAATTCAAAGGCAAGCCACCGCAATTCTCGATGGGGAAATCGATCGATTCCTTTGGACCGATCGGTCCTGCCGTCGTGCCGTTGTCGACGCTCGCAGACCCTCATGATTTGGCAATCAGCTGTGATGTCGCCGGTGAGCGAATGCAGGAGTCCAGGACCAGCGAGTTGATCTTTTCCGTACCCGAGCTGGTTTCGTGGCTCTCCCGTTATTGCACCTTGACCCCGGGAGATCTGATCTTCACCGGAACGCCGGCAGGGGTGGGCTCGGTCCGCGACCCTCGGCGCTATCTCACCGAGGGCGACGAGATTGTGACTACAATCGAGGGGCTGGGGACGATTCGGAACCGCTGCGTTGCAGGGCCGGTCTGAGTACCGGTCCCCACGGAAACGAAATATCCGACTTACCAAAAGCCCAAAGAAAAGCCCGGTACGGTCAAACCGTACCGGGCTTCTTGGGCAAGCAGCCGCTTCCTCCTCCTCGGTGGTCGCAGCCGCGGTTATATGTCAGCTGCGTCCCAGACCGAGGGGTGCGTCCAGGCTGGTGCCGCTGGTATGAAGATCGTAAGCACGCATCCCATGCTCGCTGACGTCGAGTCCCTCGACTTCATCTTCTTCCGGAACTCGGATTCCAATGGTCGCGTTGAGGATAGCGAACAGGCTCAGCACACAGACCAGAGTAAAGGCGGCGTAGGCCCCGACACCGATCAATTGCGTGAGAAAGCTATGGTCGGGATTCTCGGAGAAGATTCCAACAGCCAGCGTGCCCCAGATGCCGCAGGTCAGATGAACCGAGATCGCGCCCACCGGATCATCAATCCGGATGCGATCAAACATGATGACCGAGCCGACCACCAGACAACCCGCGATGGCACCGATCAGGATCGCTGAAAGCGGGCTGAAGACGTCAGCTCCCGCCGTTACGCCGACCAGTCCGGCTAAAATCCCGTTCAGGGCCATCGAGAGATCCGGCTTGGTGGAGACGAAATTGTAGGAAATCATCGCGCCGAGACCTCCGGCGGCAGCCGCCAGACATGTCGTTACGAGGACCAGCGACGTGAGTTCCGGATCGGCCGAAAGTACCGAGCCGCCGTTGAATCCGAACCAGCCGAGCCAGAGCAGGAAGACCCCGATCGCGGCCAACGGCATATTGCTGCCGGGAATCGGCGTAAGACGTCCTTCCGGGCCAAATTTACCCAGCCGCCCACCGAGCATCCATGCTCCCACGAGAGCACCCCAGCCCCCGACACTATGCACGAGCGTCGATCCGGCGAAGTCGTAGAAGCCCATGGCATCCAACCAGCCACCGCCCCACTTCCAGGAGCCCGCGATCGGGTAGATGATGGCGACAAAGACCAGCGCGAAGATCATGAAAGCCGAGAGCTTGATGCGCTCGGCGACCGCTCCCGAGACGATGGTAGCGCAGGTCGCGGCAAACATGCCCTGGAAGATGAAGTCGGTCCAGTAGGTATAACCGCCATCGGCATAAAGGGCCGTGTTTCCATCGGCGCCCGGGTCGAGACCGAACCCGGCAAATCCGAAATAGCCGTTGAAGTCGCCCGGATACATCAGGTTGAAGCCGCAGATATAATACGTCAGAAGCCCGCTGCAGATCACGAATACATTCTTGAAGAGAATGTTGGTAGTGTTCTTCGCCCGCGTGAGGCCCGTCTCCACGGAAGCAAACCCGAGGTGCATGATGAAGACAAAGGCCGTGCAGACCATCATCCAGACGTTATTGGCGACGAAGACACCTTGCGAAACACCCGTGTCCTCGGCGAACGCGGTTGCGGGGACCAGAAGAGCTGCGCCCAACGCGCATTTGCCGATTGTCGATTTTTTCCAAATCATGATTTCCTCCAGAAATAGGGTGCTGTTAGATCGCGGTTTCGCCGCGTTCGCCGGTGCGAATCCGCACCACGTCGTCGACGGGTAAAATAAAAATCTTGCCGTCACCGATTCTGCCCGTGCTTGCTGCGTTGGTGATCACCTCGGCTGCTGCGGTCACTTTGTCCTCAGCCAGAAGGATTTCGATCTTCACCTTGGGCAAAAAGTCGACCACATATTCCGCGCCTCGGTAGAGTTCGCTGTGGCCACGCTGGCGACCGAAGCCTTTGACTTCGGAAACGGTCATGCCCACGATGCCCTCTTTGGTCAGGGCTTCCTTGACCTCTTCAAGCTTGAACGGCTTGATAATCGCTTCGATCTTTTTCACGAATTCCTCCTCGTTAAATTCGGGCCAACAGGTCCCACGATGGGTGTTTGCAATGCGCGTGCCGAAGCGAAGGACTCCGTTTTCGGGCACATGATGTGGGCAAATGAAGCCTGGTCTGCACCAATATTAGGCAGCTGCACAGGAAGGGAGCAGGGCGGGCGGGCCGCAGAATCCCCAGCTTTTTCAGGCGTGGAATCTTCCTATTGGCGGGGGATTGGGCCGGTTGCTACCTCATCCGGACGATGTCCACGGAACTTGCGAAGGCCTACGAACCCAAAGAAGTTGAGGAACGCTGGGCCAAGGCCTGGATTGAGCAGAAGATCTTCGCTGCCGACCCGGAAGCCGACGGTGATCCGTATTCGATCGTGATTCCGCCGCCGAATATCACCGGTCAACTGCATCTCGGACACGCGCTGAACAACACACTGCAGGACCTGCTCATACGCTTCCACAAAATGGACGGTCGGAATACGATCTGGGTGCCGGGTACCGATCATGCCTCGATCGCCACGCAGAACGTAGTCGAACGAAAGCTTGCCGAAAAGGGTCTCGACCGTCACCAGGTGGGTCGCGAGGCGTTTCTCGAAAAAACGTTTGAGTGGAAAGATGAAGTCGGCCCCTACATCGTATCCCAATTGCAGCGGCTCGGAGCCTCATGCGACTGGACTCGGGAACGGTTCACGATGGACGAGGGGCTGTCCAAATCCGTTCGAGAGGTTTTCGTTCGGCTCCATGCCGATGGTTTGATCTATCGCGGGCGACGCCTGATCAACTGGTGCTGTCGATGCGGCACGGCGCTTTCTGATATCGAGGTCGAACACCGCGATCAGCAGGGTAGCCTCTGGCATCTTCAATATCCGCTTTCCGACGGGTCGGGTGCGTTAGTGGTCGCGACGACGCGTCCGGAGACAATGCTCGGAGATACGGCGGTCGCCGTTCATCCCGAGGATGAGCGTTACGCGAGCTTCATCGGCAAGACCATCGACCTGCCGCTCGTTGGGCGGAAAATACCCGTGATCGCGGACCCGGAAGTAGACCGTGAGTTCGGCACGGGCGCCGTGAAAATTACGCCGGCGCACGATTTCAATGACTTCGAGATGGGGCAGCGTCACGACCTCGAGACCATTGCCGTGATCGATGAACACGGTCGGATGAATGCAGAGGCTGGTGATTTCGCGGGTCAGGATCGAGCCGAGTGCCGGAAGACGGTCGTGGCTGCACTAGACGCGGCGGGCCGTCTGGTCGAGGTTGAGGACTACGCGAATTCGGTCGGTGCCTGCTACCGATGCAGCGAGGTCGTTGAACCCCTTCTGTCCACGCAATGGTTTGTGGCGACCGCCGAGCTGGCGGCACCCGCGATCGAAGCCGTTCGAGACGGGCGGACACGTTTCTACCCCGAGCATTGGTCCAAGACTTATTTTGCATGGCTCGAGAATATTCGCGACTGGTGTATCTCCCGGCAACTTTGGTGGGGGCATCGAATTCCCGCCTGGTATTGTGATGCCTGCGAGGTGGAGCCGATCGTCGCGCTGGAGGCACCGAAGGCTTGCCCAAGTTGTGGGGGATCGCTGCGGCAGGACGAAGATGTCCTTGATACATGGTTCTCCTCGGGACTTTGGCCCTTCTCGACGATGGGCTGGCCGGAGCAAACACCGGAGTTGGAAAAATACTACCCGACGTCCGTTCTGGTGACCGGGTTCGATATTCTTTTTTTCTGGGTCGCGCGGATGATGATGTTCGGCTTGCGATTTACGGGTGAGGTTCCGTTCAAGGACGTCTACGTGCACGGTTTGGTGCGGGACGAGTACGGCGCCAAGATGAGCAAGTCGAAGGGGAACGTCCGTGACCCTCTCGAACTTCTCGGAACCTACGGTACTGACGCACTTCGCTTCACGCTGGCGGCTCAGTCCGCGATGGGTCGGGATATCCGGCTCTCCGAGGACCGTATCGAAGGAAACCGCGCGTTTGCGAACAAGATATGGAATGCCGCACGTTTCGTTCATATGAATCTCGATGACTACGATCCGCATGCGGATGCAGGCGAAGATGATGTTGCCGGCAAGTGGATTCGGGCTCGGCTCTCGCACGCGATTGCCGAGGTGCGCGAGGCCGTCGGTTTGTATCGTTTTAATGATGTCTCCACCGCGATTTACCGTTTCTTCTGGAACGAGTACTGTGATTGGTACCTCGAACTCGCCAAGCCGGCCCTGCAGGGGGACGATCCCGCGCGCCGGGCAGCGACCCAGCGGACACTGGTGGATGTTCTCGATGCGGCCTTGCGGCTTCTCCACCCCGTGATGCCCTTCGTCACAGAGGAACTGTGGCGATCGCTGCCACGGACCGATGCTCTGCCGACCAGTATGGTATTTGCGCCGATGCCGCGTGCGGAAGACTTTCCGCGCGACGCGGCCGCCGAGGCAGCGGGCGAGCGATTGGTCGCTGTCGTTCGGGCGATCCGCAGTATCCGGTCGGAGATGAACGTCCCGCCGTCCACGCGGATTCCGCTGCTGGTAGGCGGCGACCCCGAGGCGGTCGATGCCACGCGGGCGTTGGCATCCGAGATTTCCTCGCTGGCAAGGCTGGCTTCGACCGAATGGCTCAGCGGTGCGGAGCGCCCGCGGGGCGCGGCCGTTGCGGCTGCAGGTGGGGTCGAGCTTTTTGTGCCGCTTGCGGGATTGATTGATGTCGAAGCGGAACGAGGTCGGCTGGAAAAGACCCGCGCCAAAGTCGAAAAAGATGTCGCTCGCATCGAGAAAAAGCTGGGCAATGAATCATTTATCGAGCGCGCACCAGCCGAAGTGGTCGCCAAGGAGCGCGGTAAACTCGACGATTTGCACGGAGAGTTGGGGCTGCTGCAGAGCGGTCTCGATCGCCTGTCGGAGGTCGAGGGCTAGATGGCAATCAAACCGCAGAGTGGGAACCCTGATCCCTTCACCTCCCCGCAAGTCCACCGCATGATCGAGGGTGCGCTGGCCGAAGACGTGGGTCGTGGCGATATCACTTCCGCGGCAACTCTCGCGTTGGGCGCGCGCGGGAGGGCGTCGCTGGTCGCGAGAGAAAGCGCTGTGGTCGCCGGTTTGCCTTTGGCGCGGGCAATCTTTGATCAAATCGCGGGCGGGGGAGATCCCGTGCAGATCAAGGTCAAGACACCCGACGGCAGCAAGGTCGCCAAGGGCGCGGTCCTGGCGCAACTCGATGGCCCCTTGCATCATATTCTGGCTGGGGAGAGGCTGCTCCTGAACTTGCTGCAATCGTTGTCGGGGACGGCCACGATGACAGCGGCGTTTGTTGCGGCGGTGGCGGGTACCGGTGCGGTAATTCTGGATACGCGCAAAACGACCCCCGGCCTTCGTCTTTTGCAGAAATACGCTGTCCGCTGCGGCGGCGGTCGTAATCATCGATTCGGTCTGGATGACGGAATCCTGATCAAGGACAATCATATTGTGGGTGCCGGCTCGGTTCGGTTGGCGGTCCAGCGTGCGCGCGCAGCAGCGTCGCACGGGTTGCGTGTCGAGGTTGAATGCGACCGTCTGTCACAGGTGCGAGAAGCCTTGCGTGCGGGCGCGGATATTCTCCTGCTCGATAATATGACCCCCAAGCAGGTCGCCCGATGTTTCAGCGAAATCGATGGTCGGGCGCTTGTCGAGGTCTCGGGGGGATTGAATCTGGAGACCGTGCGCGCCTACGCCGAAGCTGGTGCGGGGATGCTCTCGGTCGGTGCCTTGACGCATTCGGCTCCGGCGATCGATATCGGGTTGGACATGAAGGCACGGAAGTCTTGAGCTCTGGGGGCGACCATCCGATCGAAGTTGGACCGCTCCGCGAACGACTGCTGGGCGACGGGCGGCTTGTCGAGTGGGAGCACCACGACACGATCGGTTCGACCAACCAGCGTGCCGCCACGCGCGGACGTGAAGGGCTCGCCGGGCCTGCCTTGTTCACGGCAGAGCATCAGAGCGCCGGTCGAGGACGCCAGGGCCGGGTCTGGGAGTCTCCCGCCCATCGCAATTTTTATGGATCCTTCATGCTGCAACCCAAGGTGGAGCAGGCCCACTTGGCACCGATCACGCTGGTCACGGCCCTCGCTGTCGCCGATGCAATCACCAGCGCCGGGTTTCCCGATGCGGCCATCAAGTGGCCGAATGATATTCTGCTCGGAGGGCGCAAGGTCGCCGGGATCCTGACGGAATTGGATACGGCGGCCAACGGGGAAATTTTCGTCGTCGTCGGCATCGGAGTGAATTTGAATCTGCAGGAGGGAGATTTTCCTCCCGAGCTTCGCTCCAAGGCAGGCAGCCTTGCCTCGCATGGCGGCCATCCGGTGGATCGCGCGGCATTCGTCGAAGCTTTGGCTCAGGCATTTCTCGACCGCGTCGATCGATTCGAAAAGCTCGGGTTTGCGGCACTGCGGCCCGAGTACGAAAAACGGCACGTGCTGCAGGGGCGCGAGGTGCGTGTGGACGGCGGGGAGGGCTGTGAGGGGCGCGTCCTCGGAGTCGATGACGCAGGTGCGCTCCTGTTGGCGACAGCGCAAGGGCCGCGCGCCATCCACGCGGGCGAGGTCAGTCTGTCGGGGGCCTATGATTCCCTCGCGAGCGAGGACTCGTAGAAATCACTTGCGGATTTCGCTCGCTCGACCTAATCAGAACCCCACATGCTGCTCGCGATTGACGTAGGAAACACTCACACGGTTCTGGGGCTCTTTGAGGGACGCAAGTTGAAACGCCATTGGCGCGTCCTTACCGAGCATAGTCGGACGGCTGATGAGTACAGTGTCTTCGTATGGAATATGATGCGGATGGCTGGCGTTCTTCCTGCGGAGATTGAAGGGATTATCGTCGCCAACGTCGTCCCCCCCATGCAGTCGGTCATTGAGACCACTTGTCGGGATACCTTTGCCAAAGCACCTCTGGTGGTTGGCCCGGGCGTGAAAACGGGGATGCCGATTCTTTACGATAACCCTCGCGAGGTTGGTGCCGATCGTATCGTCAACTCGGTCGCGGGTTATGAACGGGTCCGGGATTTTTGCATCATTGTCGACTTCGGGACGGCCACGACATTCGATGTGGTCAGCGCCAAGGGGGAATATCTCGGTGGTGTGATCGCGCCGGGTCTGGGGATCTCGCTCGATGCCCTGTTCTCCAAGACGGCAAAACTGCAATCGGTAGACTTGGTCAAGCCGCCGACAGTGGTCGGGCGCAACACGGTCAATGCCATCCAGTCCGGAGTCTTCTACGGCTATGTTGCGATGGTGGACGGCGTGGTTGAGCGCATCGAGCAGGAGCAGGGGCGCAAGGCCGAGGTGGCTGCGACCGGTGGCTTTGCCGAACTGATCGCCTCGGAGTCTCACAAGATCGGCTATGTGGATGAATTCCTGACGCTTGAGGGATTGCGGATGATCTACGACCGTAACCGTGACGCCGGGGGGCATTCTCGTTCCTGAGAGATGGAAAAAAGGGGTGCGAACCCCTGAAGCTCTGTGCTGCGCGTCGAGTGCCCGAGGTCGGCCGGGATGACGAGTGAAAACCCGGATGAGGGCGAAGCCGAAATCCAGCAGATTATCGAGGGGCGAGACTCGATCGTTCTGGATGAGGACCTGGTTGCCGACGAGAGCGACTCCGAGGCGCAAGACGCACCGGCTCGGTTGGAGCGTCGCGAAGCACTGCCGGCGCGGATCCGGAAGATGCCGGTTGCCGAGCGGTTCAAGCTGGCTCTTCGTGGAAATCTCGAGGCCCGCAACGTGCTCGCTCGGGATCCGCTGAAGCTGGTGCAGTCTGCGGTGCTGAAGAATCCCCGCATCACGGTGGAAGAAGTTGTGACGTTGGCCAAGAGCCGCAGCGTGGACGGAGATCTTCTGCGCCAATTGGGGGCCGAGAAGGAGTGGGTCCGTCATTACACAGTCAGGCAGTCCCTGGTGCAAAACCCCAAGACGCCGGTCGCCGTCTCGCTGGTGCTGATCCGCGGGCTGCGGGAGCGCGATGTCAGGATGCTGGCGCGGAGCAAAAACGTTCCCGGTGTCATTCAGCAAGCGGCTCGTCGATTGGTCCTGCAGCGCGAGCGCTAGTGCCCTCGGGGCTCGGTTGGGGCGGTGCCGATATACCGGTGAGCGTTCAGAGGCCGGGGGTTGGCGTGGGCGTGGCTGTCGGTCCGATCTCAATATAGGAGGCGTCGGCAACCCCTGTGGTCAGGTTGACGGTGATGGACTGAACATCAACCGTTTCGCCCCGGGTGATATTCGAGAGCTTGTCTCCGGGGTCCTGAAGCGTGGCGAGTTGCGCGGTATCGAAGCGGAGATAGATGAAAACCTCCAGGGCGCCAGGGGATACCTTGGTGAGAGCGAAGTCCCCATTATCGTCCGGTTCTGTGTTGCGCCCTCCGCAATCAAGCGGCGGTGTCGAGGAGGGCCGATTGGTGCAGACAAGGACTCGCAGTTCGCTGTAGAGAGTCGACGGAATGGCACTGAAGATATCCCCGATGACATCGACGCTATTTTCGGGGTTGGGGGTCGGCGTGCTGCTCGGGTCGCAGCCCAGACAAATATCGCTGTCGCCACAGCCGCTCAGCGAAAAAGCGAGAAAAAATAAGGTGGAAAGGAGCAGGCCCCGGGAGGATTTCTTGGCATCGTTCACGCCCCCAGCCTAAGGCGGGCGGACGTTCAGGTCAATCCGCGGCGCGCCGGCCATTGGCGAAGGTCGATCCTAATCGCTAGGAAAAAAACATGGCACGTAAAAAAATCTCGCTGATCGGCGCCGGTAATATCGGTGCAACCATGGGACACCTCTGCGCACTCCGGCAGTTGGCTGACGTTGTTTTATACGACGTGGTCGAGGGAATGCCGCAGGGCAAGGCGCTCGATATTACCGAGTCCGGACCAATTGACGGGTTCGACGTCTCGGTGACGGGATCGAACGATATCAAGGATATCGCCGGCTCCGATGTGTGTATCGTGACCTCGGGTCTCGCCCGCAAGCCCGGCATGAGCCGCGATGATCTGCTCGGTATCAATGCCAAGATCATCACGGAGGTCGCGACCGGGATCGCAGAAAACGCCCCGGGCGCTTTGGTGATCGTTATCACGAACCCTCTGGATGCAATGGTGACCCTGATGAAAAAGGTCACCGGCTTTCCCAAGGAGCGGGTCGTCGGCATGGCGGGCGTTCTGGATTCTGCGCGTTACCGGACGTTTCTTGCGATGGAGTTGGGCGTTTCCGTCCAGAGCGTGCAGGCGATGGTCCTCGGTGGCCACGGCGACGATATGGTTCCCGTGCGATCCGCCACGACCTGTGGCGGTGTACCTGTTGCCGATCTGATCCCGGCCGATCGCCTCGAGGCGATCGAGGAACGGACGCGCAAGGCGGGTGGGGAAATCGTGGGGCTTCTGAAAACCGGCTCGGCTTTCTACTCACCTGCAGCTGCGGCCATTCGCATGGCGGAGTCCTTCCTTGGAGACAAGAAGGAGATTCTTCCCTGTGCCGCCTATCTCGAAGGCGAGTATGGCCTTGACGGAATCTACATGGGCGTGCCCGTCCAGATTGGCGCCGGAGGTGTCGAGAAGGTGATCGAAGTCGCTTTGAACGAAGCCGAGACCGAAGAGGTCAAGGTTTCCGCGAGCCATGTGTCCGATCTGGTGGACGCCCTCGCGAAAGTTCTCGCCGAGTAAACCGAATCGTCATGCTTGAGGCGGCAATCGATTTCGGAGGAACTCTGACGAAAGTGATTGTCGCCTCGGGCGAGGACGAGACCCGGCGAACCTGTCCGGGTATGCCGAACCCGGACGAGACCTCGATCGCTGGGCTGCTGCGCGAAGCTGGCTGCGCCAATCCGCAAGAGCTGGATTTTCTCGCGGTCACCGGCGGACGCTCGGCCCGATTGGTCCTGAGCTGGGACGACGTTCCGGTCGTGGCCATCGACGAAGCCGAGGCGACGGCAAGCGGCGGTCTTCTCGGTGGGGCTGTGGCACCCGCGATTGTCGTCAGTATCGGCACGGGTACCGGAATCGTGCTTGCTCGGGAGGATGGCACTTTCGAGAGGCTCCTCGGAAGCGGGATTGGTGGTGGAACCGTGGTTGGCCTCGCTCGTCTTCTGGTCGGCGATCAATCCATTGCGAGATACGGCGCTCTGGCCGCGAGCGGATCTCTGGACCGCTGCGACCTGACGGTAGGAGATATTCTCGGGAGCGGTACGGGGCCGGTGCCAGCCGACGCGACAGCGGCTCATTTCGGACGGATCGGCCTCGCGGGCATGCCCTTGGCAAGCCGGGAAGATCAGATGGCCGCGATCGTGGGGATGGTCGTTCAGAATGCCGTCCGACTGGCGATCTCGGAAATGACCTCTCACGGCGCTTCTTCCCTGATCCTGCTGGGTGGATTTCTGGCCGAGCCCGGATTTCGGTCGGTTATTGACGCCCACCCGATGTTGCAGCGCTTTCCGGTTCCGATCGCCGAACCCCCCGAATACGCTGTCGTTCGAGGGGCGCTGGAAGCCGCGCGTCGCCTTCGGGCCAGTCCCTGAGGTCGGCGCCAAGCGGACGGTCTGCCAAAAGTGGCAGACCGCTCGGGCCTATGCGATTCTCACCAAGTCACGTGCGCAGGTCTATGCGCTGCCAATATCAGGAGTCGACCAAGACATGAATATCCATGAGTTTCAGGCAAAGGAGATCCTCCGGAAATACGGAGTCGCAACCCTTGAGGGACATGCGACCGATTCCGCCGAGGGTGCAGCGAAAGCGGTTGAAGACCTTGGGGGCGATGGCCCCTGGGTGGTAAAGGCCCAGATTCACGCTGGAGGCCGCGGCAAGGCTGGTGGCGTGAAGTTGGTGAACAGTGCCGCCGAAGCCAAGGAATACGCCGCTTCCCTGCTGGGTAGCACTTTGGTCACCCATCAGACGGGTCCCGAAGGCCGCGTGGTGAACCGGATTTTCGTGGAGCAAGGCTGCAAGATCGCTCGCGAGCTCTACCTCGGTCTGACACTGGACCGTGCCTCGAGCCTTTTGACCGTCATCGCTTCAAGCGAAGGCGGGATGGAGATCGAAGAGGTTGCCGCCAATACACCAGAGAAAATCCTTCGGGAACCAATCGTCCCGGAAGTCGGCTTTCAGGCCTATCAGGCTCGTAAATTGGGTCAGGCACTCGAACTGCCGACGGCGACCTGGGGCAAGCTGGCCAAGTTCCTCAAAGGGCTGTACGAAGCTGTGCTCGCAACCGATGCCGCTCTGGTCGAAATCAACCCTCTGGTCCTGACCGAAGATGGCGATCTGCTCGCCCTCGACGCGAAGATGGGCTTCGACGATAATGCGCTATTCCGGCACCCGGACGTGCGCGATATGCGAGATCCGAACGAGGAAGACCCGCGCGAGCAGGAAGCGCAGAAATATGACCTCGCGTATATCGCACTCGACGGAAACATCGGTTGTATGGTCAACGGCGCCGGTCTCGCCATGTCGACGATGGATACCATCCAGTACGCGGGCGGATCGCCGGCGAACTTCCTGGATGTCGGGGGCGGCGCGGATGCCGAGAAGGTCGCTGCGGCCTTCAAGATCATTCTCACCGATGACGCCGTCAAGGCAGTCTTCATCAATATCTTTGGCGGCATCATGAAATGCGATGTCCTGGCAGAGGGCGTCGTGGCGGCTGCCAAGGAGTTGGGGCTCACGGTCCCGCTGGTGGTGCGCATGGAAGGCACCAACGTCGATCAAGGAAAGAAAATTCTGGCAGACTCCGGATTGAACATCATTTCGGCAGTCGACATGCTCGATGGCGCTCGCAAGGCCGTCGCGGCAGCAGCCTGAAGGGGCGTTACGATGAGTATCCTGGTTGGAAAAGACTCCAAGGTTGTCACACAGGGCATTACCGGCTCGACCGGGCAGTTCCATACGCGGACCTGCAAGGAATACGGTACCAACATGATTGCCGGCGTGACGCCGGGCAAGGGTGGGGGCGATTTTGAAGGGATCCCCATCTTCAATAGTGTCGGCGAAGCTCGGGCCAAGACGGGCTGCAATGTCAGCGTGATCTACGTGCCGCCGCCCTTTGCGGCCGATGCGATCATGGAGGCCGCCGACGCCGGTGTCGAGCTCGCAATTTGCATCACCGAGGGAATTCCGGTGATCGACATGATTCAGGTCAAACGCTTTCTGGCGGGCAAGAAAACCCGGCTGGTCGGGCCTAACTGCCCTGGTTTGATTACGCCGGGCGAGGCCAAGATCGGGATCATGCCCGGTTATATTCACAAGCCCGGAAGGATCGGGGTCATCTCACGCTCGGGAACCCTGACCTATGAGGCCGTCCACCAGCTTACGCAGTTGGGCATCGGCCAATCGACGTGTGTCGGCATTGGCGGTGATCCGGTCAACGGCACGGGCTTCATCGACGTGCTCGAGTTGTTCAACGCTGATCCGAATACCGATGGCGTCATCATGATTGGTGAAATCGGCGGGACCGCAGAGGAAGAAGCCGCCGAGTACATCAAGCGCGAAATGAAGAAGCCGGTAGCCGGTTTTATCGCCGGACAGACCGCTCCCAAGGGGAAGCGTATGGGCCATGCCGGCGCCATTATCTCGGGCGGCAAGGGTACCGCGGCGGACAAGATCGCAGCCATGGAAGCGGCTGGCATCAAAGTGTCCCCGACGCCTGCGGCGCTTGGTGACACCATGAAGGCTGTTCTGGAAGCCTGAGCGCTTACCGGATTTTAAAAATAGGATAATTGATCATGGCTATTCAACGCACATTTTCCATCGTAAAGCCGGACGCTGTCGCAAAGCACGGTATCGGCAAGGTTCTCGCACGCATCGAAGAAGGCGGTCTCAAGGTGGTGGCGGGACGCTATCTGCAGTTGACCCAGGAACAAGCCGAAGGCTTCTACGCGGTCCACAAAGAGCGCCCCTTCTACGGCGAATTGGTGGCCTTCATGACCTCCGGACCGGTTTTTGTTTCCTGTCTCGAAGGCGAGAACGCGATCTCCCGATACCGCGAAGTTCTCGGTGCCACCAACCCGGCCGAAGCAGAGGCGGGCACCGTGCGTGCCCTGTTCGGCACGGATATCGAGAAGAATGCAGCACATGGTTCGGATGCTCCGGAAACGGCAGCCACCGAAATTGCGTTCTTCTTCGGCGATAGCGATTTCGCCTAGCCGGCACCGGGGGGGACCCCGGTAGGTCGATCGTCATGGACAGGTCATCGAGCAGCAGCGAAGCGATTTACGGGTTGAACCCATCGCGGCTGGTCGAGTTGCTGGGGGAGCTCGGTGCGCCGGGCTATCGGAGCAAGCAGATTCTGCGTTGGGTCTATCAGGAGCGATGCACCGACCCGCAGAAGATGGACAACCTTCCTCAGGCTCTGCGCGACCAACTTACTGAGGTTTTTGGCGGTGAGGAGGTGCGCGTGGCGCGCCGTCAAGATTCCTCCGATGGCACTCGTAAGCTTGCGGTCGAACTTCCGGATCACGCCTTGGTCGAATCGGTCCTGATCCCCGATCGGACACGATTGACCTTATGCGTATCCTCGCAAGTTGGTTGTGCGATGGGGTGTACCTTCTGTGCGACGGCTCGGCTGAAGCTGAAGCGCCAGCTGACCACGGCAGAGATTGTCGGCCAGGTGCAGCTCGCGCGCGGAGAACTCGAAACAATGTCGCCGTCACCCGAGGCGCTGACCAACGTGGTTTTCATGGGGATGGGTGAGCCCCTGCATAACTCCGGCCAGCTTCTCCCGGCTCTCGATATCCTTACATCACAGTGGGGGCTGGGGATGTCGCATCGTCGAATCACGGTCTCCACGGTGGGTTTGGTGCCCGAAATGCGACAGCTGCTGACCCGGACCAAGGTCAACCTCGCGGTCTCTCTCGGGGCGACAACCGAGGAGAAACGTCGCGAATTGATGCCCATCACGCGAAAACATTCTCTGCAGGAACTGCTGGATACTTGCCGTGAGCTGCCGGTGCCGCGGCGCAAGCGGATCACGTTCGAGTACACCTTGCTGGAAGGCGAAAACGACTCTCCCGAAGATGCCAGACGCCTGGTTTCCCTGCTCCACGGGATTCGCTCGAAGGTGAACCTTATTTTCTGGAATCCCTTTGATGATGCGGGTTTTCGGCCGGTTTCCCGGGAGAAGACCCACCAATTTCAGAGAATTTTACTCGAACAGGGGTTGGTGGCGACCGTTCGCGAGTCTCGGGGGCCGGATATCGATGCGGCCTGCGGTCAATTGGCCAGCCAGGCCTGACCCGACGGGTATGGGTCTGGGGGCGATCAAACTTGGTGCATTGCTCCGCATCGGAGCCTATGCGACATCTTCCCGCGATGGGTAATCAACAGGAAGCAGATCTCGGAGTCATCGGTGGTAGTGGTTTGTACGATCTGGATGTCCTCCAGAACGTGCAGACGGTCCGTCTTGAGACACCTTTCGGGGACCCCTCGGACGAGTTCTTGCTCGGCACTCTTGGCGGCGCTCGGGTGGCTTTTTTGCCCCGACACGGAAAGGGGCATCGAATCTCGCCCAGCGAGTTGAATTTCCGCGCCAACATTCATGCGATGAAACAGCTTGGGGTCAAGCGATTGCTTTCCGTCGGTGCCGTCGGCAGCCTGCGGGAGGAGATTCCGCCCGGAGACTTGGTGGTCCCGGATCAGTTTCTCGACCGGACCTTCCACCGCGAAGCGACCTTCTTCGATCGAGGGGTCGTGGCCCACGTTCAATTTGGAGATCCGGTTTGTGCGACGTTGGCCTCGGCTCTCGTCGCTGCGGCACAGACAACGGATGCCAAGGTTCACGAAGGCGGGATCTATATCTGCATGGAGGGGCCGCAATTTTCGACCCGCGCGGAGTCCAATCTCTACCGGTCCTGGGGCGCATCGATTATCGGCATGACGAACTTGCAGGAGGCCAAACTCGCCCGTGAGGCCGAGATGTGTTTTTCCACGCTCGCTTTGAGCACCGACTACGATTGCTGGCATGAAGAAGAAGAGGATGTCGATGTGGCAGCAATCGTCGCCGTGATTCAGGCCAACGCTGCGCGCGCGGCCCAGACCATTGCCGATCTTGCGGGGCGATTGCCCTCGGGCAGCTGCGCATGTCATTCCTCTCTCGCAGGAGCGATTCTGACCGACCCAGCCACGGTTTCGCCTGAGGCTCGCGAGCGTCTCGCGCTGATTGCCGGAGCTTACCTGGAGAAGGAGTGACTCCGAACTCTTCCCACGAGCTAGAGACTTTCCTGATTGCCGAATTCGGGGTTTTGCCATGAGGTCCAGTCGACCACGCCGCATCGGAATCGACGCGCGGCGAATGCCCTCTGCCGGGTTGGGCCGTTATCTGCGTGAGCATCTTGCTCGCTTGCCGAGCGAGGCCCCTGATTTCAGTTTCGTGGCCTTTGCTCATCCGCGTGACCAGTCAGCGTTGCTCAGTCTTTCCCGCAATCTCGAGATTCGAGAGGTGCGGGGCGCTCCATCAACGCCCTGGGGACAGGCCTTTTTATGGCAGTCTGTTCGCGCCGCGGGGCTGGATCTATTCCATGCGCCCAACCTGCAGCTCCCTTTCGGGTTGCCGTGCCGAACGGCGGTCACGGTCCACGATGTTCTGCCGGTCCGATTTCCTGCATCGGACTTCGAGGGATGGCTTTTTCAAAAGAAGATCGAGTCCATCGGAAAACGGGCAGACCTGATCGTGACCGTCTCGGAAGCCGTTGCGCAGGAGTTGGCCACGCGTCTGCACCGGCCTGTCGAGTCCATTCGAGTTGTCCCCAACGGGGTCGCAGATGCCTTTGCTGCTCCGGGGTCGGCGGATCGTTCCGAGATCGATGTCCTGATCGGGAGATTGGGCCTCCAGGTTCCTTACGGACTCAATATTACCAACGGCTCGGCGGCAAAGGGTGTCGATCAACTTCTGTCGGCGATGCGACGGATCCGAGGGCTGCAGATGGTGATGCTCGGGGAGGGATCGGACCATCCTCGTGTGCGAGAAATGGTCGCGGCCGCCGGCTTGGGACCAGAGCGAGTCAAGCTCCTTGGTAATGTCTCGGAGCGCGAGATGCGGATGCTCTACCAGCGGGCGCGCCTGGCGGTGGTGGCCTCTCGCTATGAAGGGTTCGGGCTGTCCGCGATCGAGGCCATGGCCTGTGGTGTACCACTGGTGGCGACACGCACCGGCGGAATTCCGGAGGTTGCCGGGGATGCTGCGATTCTGATCGATCCGGATTCAGCAACAGCTCTGGCAGAAGCTGTGTACCGAGTTGCCTTTGAAATGGACGAGGGCGAAAGAGCCAATTTGGCGGAGCGCGCGAGATCTCGAGCGCGTCGATTTTCGTGGCAGAGCGCTGTGCGGTTGACTGCAGCGTCTTATCGGCATGTATTCGCTCAGGAGATAAGCGACGATTCATGCTGAAGGAACGCCACCAGATTTTCGTAGGACTCTTTGTGCTGGCCGATTGTCTTGCGCTCGGGCTGGCGTGGCTTGCGTCCTATATGATCCGATTCGAGTTGCAGATCGTGCCGGTCACCAAGGGCGTGCCACCGCTTGCCAACTATCTCGTCCTTCTTCCCGTGATCTTTGTGACCTGGGGCTTGGCTTTCCGCAGTGCCGGTTTGTACGCGCCGATGCGGAGTTCGCGTCGGTCACATGAGAGGCGGCTGGTTTTGCGGGCCAGCTCTCTGGCGATGCTGGTATTTACGGCAGTCAGCTTTTTGGGGTTTGAAAAAGCCTACTCTTTGTCGCGAATGACTCTGGTTCTTTTCTGGCTCTTCGCAACGGGAGCCGTAATTCTGGCTCGTTCCTTCCTGCGCGGCGTTCTGCGCGAGGCGCGTCGTCAGGGTCGTAATCTTCGGCATGTCCTGATCGTCGGGGACGGAGAACTCGCGCGCTCCGTGAACGCGCGACTGCTGGCGCACCCGGAGTTTGGACTCAAGGTTCGGGGCTTTCTGACCGAAGATAGGTCAAAGGTTGGTGCCTTTGTCGGTACCACACCAATTTTGGCAACTTGGAATGACGTACTCGATATTGTTGATGAGGGTGGGGTGGATCAAGTGATCTTCGCCCTCCCGTTTGAAGCCATGCCGCAGCTCGAGGGGTTAGTGCATCCTCTGGAGGAGACGGCGGTGGATGTAAAGGTCATCCCGGATATCGAGCGGTTCGTCAGCTTGAAAAGTGGAATTGACGAACTCGACGGGTTGCCGATCATCGGATTACGCGCCATTCGCCTCGTCGGATGGAATCGCGTCCTCAAGCGCGGGATGGATATCGCGGCGAGTTTTTTGGCTCTGCTGGTCCTCTTTCCGTTCATGGTACTCCTTGCGATTTTGATCAAGCTGACCTCATCGGGGCCGATTTTCTTCGCTCAGGAGCGGATGGGTCTGGACGGAAGATTGTTTCGAGTCTGGAAGTTTCGCACCATGAAACTGAATGCCGAAGCCGAGACCGGGCCGGTCTGGGCGAAACCCAACGACCCGCGATCCACTCTTTTGGGCCGTGGAATGCGCCGATTGTCGATCGACGAGCTTCCGCAGTTCTGGAATGTGCTTTGCGGTGAGATGAGTCTAGTCGGCCCAAGGCCCGAACGTCCTGTTTTTATTCGAGAATTTAGACAGCATGTGCCTCGCTATATGCTTCGTCATATGGTGCAGGCCGGCATGACTGGTTGGGCGCAGGTTCACGGGTGGCGAGGTGATACTTCCATCGAGCGCCGCATTCAATACGACCTTGAGTATATTCAGAACTGGTCCATGACTCTGGATCTGCGTATCCTGATGCTCACTGTCATTCGAGGTTTCGTAAATCGAAACGCATATTAGTTCCGATCTGTCGGTGGAGGCCGCAATCTTGCGGCCGGCTCCCGGGGATCTTTTCCGAGGTAAATATTCATGAAGCTCTGTGTTGTTGGAACCGGTTATGTCGGTCTCGTTGCCGGGACCTGTTTTGCGGAGAGTGGCAACGATGTTGCCTGTGTCGATGTTCTGGAAGAGAAGGTGCAACGCCTGAATAACGGCGAAATCCCGATCTACGAGCCTGGTCTCGAAGAGCTGGTGAAGCGCAACAGCACTGAAGGGCGGCTCACCTTCACCACAGATTTGGTCGCCGCGGTAAAGGAGGCGGAAGTCTGCATTATCGCGGTGGGCACTCCGATGGACCATTCGGGTGCCGCGGATCTCGGTGCTGTGATGGCTGTCGCGGCTTCGATTGCGAAAGCGGCGGACGGCCCCAAGGTGGTGGCGATCAAGAGTACCGTTCCGATCGGAACGGCAGATCGCGTGCGACGGGTTCTCGAGGATAATGGCCCTCATAATATCGAGGTGATTTCGAATCCCGAGTTCATGAAGGAAGGTGCGGCCATCGATGATTTCATGAAGCCGGACCGGGTTGTGATCGGCGGGCGTTGTGATGAGGCGCTGGCCAAACTGCGGGAAATTTACACACCCTTCGTCCGCACGGATAATCCGATCCTCGAGATGGATAATCGATCGGCCGAGATGACGAAATATGCGGCTAATTCTCTTCTCGCAACGCGCATTTCGTTTATCAACGAGATAGCCAACCTCTGCGAGAAGGTTGGCGCTGATGTGACGCAGGTCCGTCGAGGGATCGGAACAGATCAGCGCATCGGACCTCACTTCCTCTTCCCGGGCGTCGGTTACGGTGGGAGTTGTTTCCCCAAGGATGTCCGTGCCGTGATCTCCACGGCACAGGATCAGCAACTCGACTTCACGCTGCTCCGAGCTGTGGAGGAGGTCAACGATCGTCAGAAGCGGATTCTCGTCGGACGGTTGCTCGACCATTTCAACGGAGACGTTTCCGGCAAGCATTTTGCGATGTGGGGCCTGGCCTTCAAGCCCAAGACAGACGATATGCGGGAAGCCCCCTCGGTGATCATTGCGGACCGGCTGCTCGCCGCCGGAGCTACGATTACTTGCTATGATCCAGAGTCGATGGAGGAGGCTGAGCGAGATCTCGGTGGCCGCGTCAACTTCGCGACCAGCAATTACGATGCGCTCGACGGTGCGGATGCATTGATTGTCGTCACCGAATGGAACGAATTCCGACGTCCTGATTTTTCAC
>JAQWJE010000003.1 GCA_029248525.1 Candidatus Binatia bacterium | reverse complement strand
GCGCAAAAAAGGCAGTGTGCAGGGGGCACTCACCCTGCTGCTGATCATGGCGGCCCTGTTCGTGGTGGTCGAGAGTTTTCGTCTGGCCGGTGAAAACCCCGGGGTCGTATTTCTGGCGTTGCTGGCGATTGGCGGTGCGGTCTACGGTCGACGTCGCTGGAAGGCGCAGGCCGCCGAGGCCGCCGCACGCGCCAGGCGGGAAGCCTTGCTCGGCTATAAGCTCGCCGATCTGGATACCCTGAGCGGAGCGGCTTTTGAGGCATGGATTGCCGCCGTCCTGCAGGATGCGGGTTTCAAGACCGAAGATATCCAAACCTCCGGCGACTTCGGTGTGGATGTGATTGCCGAATTTGAGGGAACGAAGTTCGGGATCCAGGCCAAGCGCTACAAGAGCAACGTGGGCAACTCGGCTGTCCAGGAGGCCAATGCCGGCGCGCAATTCCATGGCTGTTCGGTGGCGGTTGTGGTGACGCAATCGGGCTTTACGCGTGCGGCCAGGGCACAGGCTGCGGGGATGCGGCCGCCCTGCCTGTTGATCGGGCGCGACGACTTGCCCGAGATGGTATCGATCCTGAGGCAGCGAGCGTAGCTCCGGCTGCGCTTGCTGGTAGCGGGGGCGCTCTTTCTATGAAATCTAGATAGGCGTGAGCGCTCATGCGCTCGAACCAAGCGATGACCGATTTGGAGCACATACGAAAACCGAGCGTTCGGTTCGGGGGCAGGGGGGAGGCACCTCTTGGCCGCGACCGTGAGCTTCATTTCTTCGAACAATTTCTGGCGGATGCCGAAGACGGCATAGGGAGTCTGGTGGTCCTGCAGGGCTCGACGGGAATCGGAAAGTCGACTCTGTTGGGCGCCCTTTGTGAAAAGGCAGCCGCTCGAGGGTTTCAGGTAGGACACGGCATCATTGAAGCGGGGGCTCGTGCGCGGCTGCCCTGGCCCTGGCCGCGAATTTTGCGCGATCTCGCGGGGGAGGCATGTGCGGCTCTCCGCCGCGAAGTTGTGACCGCAAAGGCCGCTGGCGAGGATGGATACCTGGGAGGTTCGGGCTTGCAATCTGGACGCCTCGCTCTTCAGCTCACGGATGCAATCGCGCTCGCCTGTGAGGAAGCCCCGGTCCTGATCGTTCTGGATGATGTGCAGCGGATGGATGCCGCATCGGTCGAGACACTTCGGCTTGTGGCGGAGGGGGTCGAGCAGCTTCCGGTCCTGATTCTGGTGGCGGGTCTTCTGGAGGCTGACGCACCAGAGGGCACCGGAGCTGATGCGATGGTGGCCTTCGCGGGCAGCGGGTCTTCTCATGTGCTCTCGTTAAGTTGTCTCGGGCCGACAGCGATTGCCGAGATCGTCGGGCCGGACCTGACCGCACGTTTAGGTGGCCCGGAGTTGCTGCATCGGTTGACAGCGGGGAATCCGATGCTGGCTTGGGAGTTGGGCCAGAGCTCGGAACAGGACGCCGCCGCTTTGCTGGAAGGGAGGTCGCTTTCCGAGGCGGTCTCTCTCTTGCTGCGCAGCCGTGTTGCGAATTATAACGCCACGATTCGGGAACTTTTGCACGCGATCGGCATGGAAACGGAGGCCGTTGATGTCGGGCTTCTGGCCGAGGTTCTCGATCGCTCGCTTGATGACACGGAACAATGGCTTGGGGAGCTTCTCTCGGGTGGTTTGGTCCGGACAGTCTCGGACGAGCCTCGAGGCCCCGTCCTTCTTGCTCACAATCTTTTGCGCGACCCCGTGCTCCGCTCGATGGCGCCCGCGCAGCGTCGCTCGCTGCATCAAAGATACGCGAGGGCCCTCCTTCGTCGGGAGGCTAAAGGGGCGGTCATTGCTAGCGGGGCAATCGCTTACCATTGTTGCATGGCCGTACCCTTGTTACCGGGCGATCTGGCTGGGGGTTGGGCTTTACGTGCTGCGAGGGAAGCCAATCAGGCGGCTGCATGGGGTGCCGCCGAGAAGTGGACCGATCGTGGTATCGAGGCACTTGATCGAAGCGAAGGGTCGGACTCCGTATCCTTGCGAGCCGATTTGCAGATCGAGCGTTTTGCGGCGCTGGTGGGCGAGGGCGCTCCTGCTTTGGCCAGCTTGCGAGACTGTCGACGAATTCTCAAGAGAGCTGGGTTGGAGCTGGATTGGCGCACGGTAACCCGGATTGTCGATGCCGAGCGTGGCCGAACTATGGACGCCGCGATCCTGAGCGAGGTTCTTTCGATGATTGAGGGATGCCTGGCGAGCGCCGAGGCGGATGGTTCCGCGGCCCTCTTGGCTCGCAAGGCGGCGCTACTGCACCGGATCAGCGACCCGGCTGCCCGTCAGGAATGTGAAGATCTATCCCTGCAGGCTCTGATTTCCGCTGAGTTGCCGACGGCAGACCCGGAAGACCGGATTCATTCGACGGCGGTTTTTTTGCTCTGTAATGTCTTTGGTCGGCCCCCGGAGGAACGTGTCAAGTTGGGGCAGGATTTACTCGAGGTGCTGGCGAAGAAAGCGGATAGCAATCTCCTGTTGGTGCCGAGCACAACTCTGGTTGTGGACAGTTTGGCGGCTGGTGATGTGGCTGGGGCAGACTATGCCATCGGGCAGATCTCGAAGCAGGTGGCTCTGAATGCCGAACACCCGACGTCCTGGTATCCCTTTCATCTCAATGCGATGCGGTGTGCGATGCGCGGGGACGCGGTCGGCGCGCGTCGGATGCTGGAAGCGGGGTTGGAGAATAGCACAGCCGTTACCTATCTGAGTGCGGCTCTATGCACCTTGGTTTTGCAGGCCCATTTATGTGAAATCGTCGGGTTACCCGCCGCGGGTGGCGGTCCGGCCCTGCCAGGCCTGGAGTTTCCTGAAATGCCCGAAGGCACTACCGCTGCTTCGGATCTGGAATTATCTGAGGCCGCCCAAGCAGTCCAGGGCGCCATTCGCGCACCCTGGAGCGATCAGGTTGTCGCTATCGCTTCGCAGCTCGAGGGCTCCCGCAAGGTAGCCGAGCTCTCGGCTGGTGGTTCGGTTGCGCGAGTCCCGGTCGGCGCCGCACCAGATATGGCCAGTCACTGGCAAGCCGGGATGCTGAAGGTGGTCTTGCAAGTTCTCCGCGATCGGGCTCTGGCAGAGTCGGTGCTGGAGGAATGGGTCGGACTTGAATTTTCCCAGATCCCACGGGATGCCCAGTGGCTCTCGTCGATTTGCCTCTTGTCGGAGAGTGTCCACAGCCTTCGTCATGAGCGCGCCGCCGCTCAACTCTACAGTCTTCTGGAACCTTTCAAGGATCGGGTGGCGGTTGCCAGTTCCGCGATTGTCTGCTCCGGCGCGGTCGCAGGCTATTTGGCGCAGTTGGCGGATGTTCTGGGTCGGCGAGAAGAGGCGCTGGGACTCTGTGCTCGAGCCGTTGAAGTCAACGATTCCATCGGCGCAAATTACTTCGCGGCTCGGATTCGCTTGCATGGAGCGCAGATGGGCTTTCGTGATCCTTCGCTCAAGGATTTCTCGCAGGCCAGGACGTGGGTCGCCGAAGCAATGAGGCTGATTGAGGACTGCAAGCTGGAGGGCCTCCGGGCGTTGCTTGCCGAGGTGGAGGCTGCGGGGCGCGAGCGAGGAGAGCTGGACGTTTCCGCCGTTTCCGCCGATCTTCCGGCCGGAGGGGCTCTAGTGGAGGCGCCCCCGCAGGCTACTTTTGCGCCCCGTGGTGATTTCTGGGAGATCTCCTGGGCTGGCGAGACGGCGCGACTTCGATATCAGCGTGGATTTGACTGCATTCAGATTTTGCTCCGTCATCCAAATCAGGATCTGCATTGCAGGGATCTGATGACAGGATCAGAAGCCGGCGAGACGAACCCGCTGGATCGAGCCAGCCTGCAATCCGGAGAGCTTGGACTGGCCGATGATGATGGCCTCGAGATCGTGGACCAGCAGGCTTTGGTGGCGTATCGCGCCCGGATCGAGGAAGCTCGCGAGGAGCTTGCCGAAGCAGAGAGTCACCATGATCTCGGTAGAGTCCAGATGTTGCGTGAAGAAATCGAAGCGATTCTCGCCATGGTGAGCGGCGCTACAGGCTTGGGGGGGCGGCGGCGGAAAACCGGCTCGGAAGTCGAGCGCGCTCGAACCGCGGTGCGCAAGCGCATCAAATCTGCGTTGGATCGAATTCGGCGTGATCTGCCAGACCTGCATGCGCATTTGGCTGCAAATCTGAATACCGGAACGATTTGCTCCTACGCCCCGGCGGTGCTCCCAGATTGGCAGACGTAGAGTCGATCGAAAAAAAGAGCGATCGACCCCGACGGTTCTTCCGTGGCCGATCGCTCTTTTGAACGAATATCTCAGAAGTGCCTCAGCGGCAGCTCACCCCCATTCCATCGCGGCTGAGCTCGCAGCTCTGGCGCGCGGCCTCGAAGCGGAGGTCGGTACAGTCCTGCTCCAGCACGGGGGCGGTGTCCGTGGTGAACCGAACTTCGGTCTCCAGAGGTAGATCCTCCGGGCCAAGCTCGTCCAAATCAAGTCGATCCCCCTTCAGTGCAAACCGCACCTGACCACGCTTTTCCTTCAGCGAGACCTTCCAATTGGCACGCGCTCCCGAAAACCGGAAAGATGTCCGGCTGCGGTTGGTGCGCCAACGGCCGTTCTGGCCTGCGTTGGTTGCACTTCCCGAAATCGTGTCCTGAAGAACGATTTCACCGCGGGCTGAGGTCACGGTGATGACCATGCCGTTCTCGTCAGGTGCGAGGCGATCGATGTTGGCCTGCGCCAGATCGAAGCTGCCCTGAATCCGAACTTTGTCGCGCGAGATCCTGTCGCTCAGCGTGGCGATGACCCGAGGCTTCTGGGCTTCGGCGCAGGTGGCTTTGCCGATGGCGTACTCACTGAAGTGCCGGGTTTCGAAGAAAACCTGGTTCCGGCAAAGGTCACAGCAGAACCGTAGCGTGTCATCGTCCGTGCGGCGATTCTGGTTCTCATCGCCCCAGTCGCTTGGCCAGCCGTCTGCGCCGATTTCACCGCAGAGTGCATTTCCGCATTGGGGCGAGAATACGCCACGCTCTTCCTCTTCGTCTTCCGCATTCTCACGGTGGACGAGAACCATGTTGGATTCGGCAACACGGTAGGAAGTGTCAGAGCGATCTGACCAGCCGTCGCCCTGATGGCACATCCAGTCGCGGCCCGGTCGGTTGCCCGGGTCCATGACGTCGAGCGGGGCTTCCTGATCCTGTCGGTTTTCGCTGTCCTCCCAGCGGAATACAATCTGCAGAGGTGGATTGAAGTCCTGTCCCGGAGGGGCAAAGGTGACCGCACTGACGTGTCGGTTGGTGCCGCGCAGGGTATGCTGTCGTCCCCCTTTGGTGGTTCGGGTTGCCGAAATGGTCGTCTCCTCATCGACCGCGCCTTGCGGGATGCGGATCGTCACCTGTCCATCGGGCGAGGTGACTTCGACGTCGTCGGGCATTTCGCACTGACCGCCAAACTCGTCGACGGCCGCGGCAACAGAGCCCTCCGGAATGCAGCAACCGATGGCCGCATTCTCGCCCAGACCAGCCAGATCATTGCAGCGCGGATCCTGGTTGTCTTCATCGATCGCCGGGCAGGCGTCGCATGCATCCCCGCATTCGGCACCGCCGGGTACCGCCGGGCAGTCTCCGTCGGTGTCGGCCTGATCTGCATTGCAGAGGTTTACGCAGCTATCGCAGGCATCAAAGATACCATCCCCATCGTTGTCGATTTCTCCATTGCCATCGATGTCGACGTTGAATTCATCCGTGGCCCGCGAGTTGTCACAGCCGCCAGCTCCATTGCAGAGGTCTGCGGTGCAGCTGCTGCCATCATTGCAGAACTCCGGCGCTTGGGTGCCGGCAGGTGCCATCCCGGGATCGGTGCAGGCGCCATCGCCGTCGCAGAAGTCCGCCAGGACGCATTCGTTGCCTGCGTCGCCGCAGGCACTGCCGTGCGCGAGGTGATTCTCTTCGCAGGATCCGTTCTCGTTACAGCTATCGGGCAGGGTGCATTCCGTGCTCGAGTCGTTGCCGCACGGTGTCCCCACCGGATCGAGGCGCGCTTCGCAGCTACCCGTCCCATCGCAGGTGTCCGGTGCGTTGCATTCGAGAGCATCAGGGTCGCCACAGGCAGTTCCCTGCGGCTCAAAGGCTCCTTCGACGCAAATGCCATCGCCGTTACAGACGTCGCCGAGTTGGCATTCGCCTGCGGCATCGCCGCACGCGGTTCCGGCTGGTTGGTTGTTGTCGACGCAATGTCCCAGCCCGTCGCAGGTATCCGCGGCCGTGCACTGGCCCTCTGCGCCGTCCCCGCAAAGTGTGCCTTCTGCGGCAAACGGGGCCTGGGGGCAGATGGCTGATTCGCCGGAGCAGAACGCGTCTTCGACACATTCGTCGAGTGAGGGTCTGCATTGCTGCTTGGGTGAAGAAAATCTGCAAAATGAATCGCAACAGGCGCCGAAGGGAGCTTCGCATTGTTCGCCTTCCTCGAGAATGCCGTTGCCGCAAAAAGAGTATAGAGGCTGCCACAGGGCCGCTCGTAGTTCGTCCCGGTCCGCGGGGTAGGCACTGCCCACCAGAACGACCTCGCCATCGGGAAGCGCGAAGACGTCGTTAGTTGCGTTGGCCCATTGTCCGGGATTGTCGGAACGATAAATTTCCTTGATCTCGAGATCCGGAGTGATTTGGACACCGGCCAGCGGGTTCAGATTATGTTCGTTCTGCTTGATGCCGCCTGCGTTGACCGCCACGAGGATTTCCCCGTGCGGATGTTGGCTGATGGCCGTGGCGATCGAAACACGATTGGCTGGGTGGATCTCGCCGGCAACGCCGGAAAGGTTGATATCCTGATAGCGGCCGAATTGATCGAATTTTGCAACATGCGCAACCCCGGTGCGGCCAGGTTGGGTGACTTGGCCGGTGATCACGATGCTATTGTCGTCCAGCAGCAGGGCATCGGTGGCGACGTCATAGCTGTATTGGCCGCCGCTTCTTTCCGCGATATCCTCGCGGAATTTACCTTGGGGGAACTGAGCCAATTCACCGGTTTCGAAGCCGTTTTCTCTCAGCAACGCCAGAGCATAATCAGCTGTCTGATGAAAATGCTGATCGTAATATCCATGGTGGCTTGTGCCCACCACGACGATTTTTTTGTCGGGACGAATCAAAATGGCGACGGCTTCATCACGGCTGGGGATACTGCCTTGCGCGAAATTGATACTCGCAACGCCAGGCCCCGCGCGCCAGAAAAACGGATCGAAACCACCATCGTCAACGACCCGCGTCAACAGAAAGGCGGAGTCCTCGGGCGTTCTGGTTTGGTGCGATCCTGCTGCCAAAATTCGGCCGTCGGGTTGAATGGCAACCGCTGCAAGGCTGCTGTCGCCACCATGTGGGGATGCAACCAGGACAATGCCCCGATTCCCGAAGGTCGCATCCAGGCTTCCATCTGCGTTCAGGCGAATGATGGCGCCCATCGTGTTGCCGAAGAGTGTCGAGGTGCCGACGACAACGACGCGGTCCTGTGGGTCGATCGCCACAGCCAGCGCACGATCATCGCTTTTGACCGTTTGCCCCAGAAAATTGTTGCCCTGGCGGATATTGATCCGAGCCATGGCCGGGGCAGGACAAACGCCGAAGATGGGCGACTCGCAGGGAGCAAACGACGAATCGGGCTCGCCTGTGGTATCGAATCCCATGATCAGGAAGTCTTCATGAGCGACGGCCTGGTTCAGCGGGTCGGCGGCCCAGAGCGGCCGGGTTTCGCCATAGCCAACAGCGACCCGCCGGCCGGTGGATTGACGACCACCGGCGTGAAACGCCGAATGATCGCCGTTGCCCAACGCAAACCGGTCGTAACGGTGGCCGCGATAGACGAGGTCTTCTTCGACGGCGCTGGCCGGTGCGGGCAGCAGGAACGCCGCGAGCATTATGGTCGCCGCGGCAAAGGCTCCTCGGAAGCGCTTTGTGGATGGTTCTTTTTCCTTCAATATTCGACAGAATTTCATGATCCCTCTCCTTCGGATATGCGCCGTCTGCCTCGCTTGGCTCCGGCCCGACTTCGTTCTGTCGGTAGGGCGTGCTTTTCGGTGGCACAGCGTGCCCCGGCACGGCACGATCCACGGAGGCAGGCTGGTTTCTTAATTAACCTAGTAAATTCAATTATTTAGGGTTTTATCTTTTTTCCGAATTTGCGGCTGGGCGAAGAGGGAATCGCCGTGCGTTGACGAGGTGGGTGGTGGTCTTCCATCATCAGGGGATGGATCGATCCGGATTCTGGAAGCCAATCTTTCTGAGCTCGCTCTTGCTGCTATTGGCGGGCTGCGGCGGCAGCGCCGCACCGAACCTCTGCGCCGATCGCGGCGGGAGCGCCGGGATGTTCTCCGTGGAGATCCGGTCCGGCGGGCTTGCGCGAGAGTTTTCTCTGGTTGTACCGGAGTCCGCTCTGACCGGTCAGCCGGTGCCGCTGGTGGTTGGCTATCACGGAGCCAACGCGACCCCGGAGGCCTATCTGGCCGTGACCGAATTGCCGGATGCGGCACAACGGCGGGGATGGATTGTGGCCGCCGGGCTCGGCGTCGGCCTTTCGTGGAACGGCGGGGTGTGCTGCGGCGAGGCGGCGGCCGCAGGTGTCGATGATGTGCAATTCACGCGCGACATGATCGCCCGGGTGGCTTCGGAATATTGCATCGATGAGCAGCGGATTCTGGTCAATGGTTTTTCGGCAGGCGGTGTGATGGCGGCCCATCTCGCCTGCGAGGCGCCGGACATTGCCGCGACAACGGCCGTGGTCGGGGCCTGGAATGTTGCCTGTGCGCTACCCGAGGATACCTCTTTGTGGATTGCCAATATGATCGATGATCCGCTGGTGCCCTACGCGGCCTTGGGCAGCCAGCTTTTCCCCCAATTCCTCGCGGCCAATCAATGCAATGCGGCGCGGGTGCCGGTGGATCTGGCGGCCAATGCCGATTGCGAGGCGGCGACTACCTGTGTCGGGGCGGCCCCGATCCAGAATTGTGCGGTTCGCGGTGTCGGCCACCATTGGCCGGGCGGGCTGACGCAGCCAGCAGGCCCGTTTTTCGCAACCCCGGCAATGCTGGACTTTTTCCTCGACCAGCAGGGTTGAGGCCCGGTTGGGGCCCTCCTGAGTGGCCATGGTTCGCGGCACGGGCTTGAGATGGCGCGGGCTCGAGATGTTGCGGGCATGACGTGGCGCGGGCTCGAGGTGGCGCGGAGTTGCGTCGGGAAGCTAAGACAAGCCCATGGAGCAGATCCCGCATTGGATTGCCGGCAAACGTGTGGCCTCGACCTCCGGTCGCGAAGCGCCCGTCTACAACCCGGCCACAGGTCAGGCGCGCGGTCAGGTGGGGCTTGCTTCTCTGGAAGAAGTCGATGCGGCCGTTGCCGCGGCGCAAGCAGCTTTTCCGGCCTGGCGCGCCACCAGTCTTTCGCAACGCGCGGAGGTTCTGTTCCGTCTGCGTGCCCTGATCGATGCACGACGCGACCAGATCGCCGCGGTGCTGACCGCCGAGCATGGCAAGGTGTTGTCGGATTCGCTCGGCGAGATTGCGCGTGGGCTCGAGAACGTGGAATTTGCCTGCGGCATCCCGCAGCTGCTCAAGGGCGACTTCAGCGAGCAGGCCGCAACCGGCGTGGATGTCTACAGCATCCGCCAACCGCTGGGTGTGGTGGCGGGCATCACGCCGTTTAATTTCCCGGCCATGGTGCCCATGTGGATGTTTGCCGGGGCACTCGCCTGCGGGAATACGTTTGTACTGAAACCCAGCGAGAAGGATCCGTCGGTCTCCTTGTTGTTGGCCGAGTTGCTGGCGGAAGCGGGCCTGCCCGACGGTTGCTTCAATGTGGTGCAGGGAGACCGCGTGGCGGTCGACCGCCTGCTCGAACATCCGGATGTTGAAGCCTTGAGTTTTGTCGGCTCGACCCCGATTGCGCGTCATGTGTACGAGACCGGGGCGAAAAACGGCAAACGCGTCCAGGCGCTCGGCGGGGCGAAAAACCATATGCTGGTGCTGGCCGACGCCGACCTCGATATGGCAGCGGACGCCGCCGTCAGTGCGGCCTATGGGTCCGCCGGCGAGCGTTGTATGGCCATCAGCGTCGTGCTCGCAGCGGATGCTGTCGCTGATTCGCTTGTGGAGAAGATCGCCGCACGCTTGCCGGGACTGAAGGTCGGCCCCGGAGATGATCCATCAAGCGAAATGGGCCCCTTGATCAGTGCGGAGCACCGCGACCGCGTGGCGAGTTATCTGGCGGGTGCCGCAGCGGACGGGGCTACGGTGGTCGTGGATGGAAGGCGCGGCGGGGCAGGTGCTGCCGATGCAGCGGCGAGTGCTGCGGGCGCGCCCAACCCGGCCAGCGGCGGATTCTTTCTCGATCCGTCGTTGCTCGATCACGTCCGCCCGGGCATGGCCTGCTATGATGACGAGATGTTCGGCCCGGTTCTGTGTGTGATGCGCGTCGCTGGCTACGAGCAGGGCGTGGCGACGATCAATGCGAATGCCTTTGGCAACGGGACCGCGATCTTTACCCGCGACGGCGGCGCGGCGCGCGCGTTTCAGTTCGATGTGGAAGTCGGCATGGTCGGCATCAACGTGCCGATCCCGGTGCCAGTGAGCTACTACAGCTTCGGCGGTTGGAAGGCGAGCCTGTTTGGCGACACGCATATGTACGGCCCCGAAGGCATCCAGTTCTACACGCGCGGCAAGGTGGTGACATCTCGTTGGCCGGATCCCGCGACGAGCAAGGTGGATTTGGGTTTTCCGCGCACGCGTTGAGCCTGATTTTGCCGGACAGGGCGGCGGCGCGCTACGTTTCGCGGCCCGCACGACAGGGAGAACGAAAATGGCGGCATGGCAGAGGGACGATGAAAGTCGGATGCGGATGGAGCGGCATGCGCGCCGAATCAGGGCCCGGGCCATCCGGAAGGCGCGGGATCGTCGGCAGGAGTTTTCGGTTCTGGCCCACTACCGGCGGGCGCACGGCATCCGTCTGGATGAACCCATCGATGATGCGCTCGATCCGGGGATGCACGAGATGGCGCGAAGCCCGGCGGGCGCCTGGCAGAACAGATCCAAGGTGTGGGGCGTCCTGCTCGCTTTCCTTGTCGCGAGTTGCAGCGGTTATGCCTTCGCAAAGTCGAAGGCACCCGAAATTTTGAGCAAGGAGTGGGCTGAAAATATCGAGATGCGCCTCGCAAGGGCGGAAGACAATATCCAGGAGAATGCCAGCCGCATTGGTGAGATGGACTAGTGCTCATTGGCGGTTTGTCCAGCGCCGCTGGCCCGAAACTCTCTCTCGCCTCCCACGGGCTTATGGTCTAATCTCGCGGCT
>JAQWJE010000002.1 GCA_029248525.1 Candidatus Binatia bacterium | reverse complement strand
GCTTGATCCTCGAGGGGCTGCAGGAAGTCGCATGGTTCTCCGACCGCCCTTACCGGGAAGTTGGTCGGGCCACGACGGCGGATTTCATCGACGTATGGCAGAAGGGCGAGAATTCATTTGCCGAGGATCCTCCCAATGCCGGTCTTGTCTGCAGCACCGGGTCGGAGGACGTTGCGAGGCTCGTCGAACTTTCCGATCCGGTCCTTGACCTCGCAGCGGACCTGCTGTCTTACCGGCTCGAAGCTGTTGGAGGATCGGAACTACCTGCAGAGTTGGGTTGCGCCTCCGGCACAGCCCATCTGTTTATCGACGCCCTCCGTGGGGACGAGATGTAATCAGGTATGTAACCGGCTTGGAGGCCTGTTCCTCGTTTCAATGCCGACCGTAAGCTCGTTCGCCTTCCCGGGGGCCAGAGGCTAGCAGGAGATCTCTGCCGTCTCTCCGGGCTATCGAGCCAATCCCGGGCGGCTATGTTCGTTAGGTCTGTCGGCAGCAACCCGAGACGCTGCGCATGCCTAGCGGCGCATGCGGCGACGTCTGCGCCGACCATAATGGGTCAGGGCAGTGGCCGTATGGCCATCCGGTGCAACCGCAGCGGTCTGGAGTCCTGTGGTGTGGGGATGTCCCAGGATCGCTCCGGCGATTGCCTGAAGCGTTCTTGCCGTGATTGAGGGGCCGTTATTGATAGGATTCGAGATCATTTTCCGTTCCTTGTCTGAAATTGCCGTTAAAACCTTCACCACCAAGTCTTGATCAATTTTCAAGGTCGTCAAGTGGCTTCACCAGGCGGCGGGGCGATTCGCACCCGGCAGGCGGCTGGCGCGGAAGCCGATCGAGTCGAGCTTGAACCCGGGAGGATTTTGGCGCGACTGAAAATAGTCCCGGAGAAAGGGTGCTTTTCAGCGCTCGACTGCTCTCGCGGGGTGAGCGTCGGCGCATTTGGGCTGACGATCAGACAAATGACGTATCATTTTATCTTATAATTTAATTTTAAAAAATACAATCTTTCTTATCTTGTGCTGGGCGCTGGCGAGCTTAGCTTGAAGGCAGTGCAGATCTTTCATCGCAGTCAGAACGTCTTGTCGCGCGTCGTCATTTTCGGGGGCATCGGCTTGGTAGGCCTGTTCTTTTTCCTCGCGAGTACCCTCAATCGCTCTCCGTGGGCCACCGGCCAGGGCGTGGCTCGCGAGCAGCCCATTCAGTTCAGTCACCGGCACCACTCCGGGGAGTTGGGGATCGATTGCCGTTATTGTCATACGACGGTCGAGGACGCGGCCTACGCGGGTATGCCGCCTACCCAAACCTGCATGAACTGCCACTCGCAGGTCTGGAAAGAGAGCGAGTTCCTCGAGCCCGTCCGAGCCAGCTGGCGGGAGGAAAAACCAATCGAGTGGACCAAGGTCTACGACCTGCCGGACTACGTTTATTTCAACCACAGCGCGCACGTCAAAAAAGGGGTGGGCTGCCAAAGCTGCCACGGCGACGTGGACGAGCAGAACGTGCTCTGGCAAGAGCCCTCGCTCCATATGGAGTGGTGTCTTTCCTGCCATCGCGAACCCGAGAAGTACCTGCGGCCGCTCGATGCGATTTTTGACTTTGACTACGAACCTCCCGCGGACCAGCTCTATCTCGGGCTGAGCCTGCTCGAAGAGTACGACGTCAACCCGGGCGAGGATTGCGGCATTTGCCACCGCTGAGGGAAGGAACCCATGAGTAAATTAGATCTTGCCTCAATTCGCGAACGTTTGAACAGTCAGTCGGGGCCTACCTACTGGCGCAGCCTGGAGGAATTGGCGGGCGACCCGGAATTCGAAAAGTTCCTCCATAGCGAGTTCCCGCGCGAGGCGTCGGTCATTCCCGATGGTGCGAGTGCTGTCGATCGCCGATCCTTCCTGCAGTTGATGGGGGCCTCGCTCGCGTTGGGAGGGGCTGTTGGATGCACACGGCAACCCGTCGAGAAAATCGTTCCTGCGGTCAAAGCGCCGGAATCAGTTCCCGGCGTGCCGCGATATTTCGCCACCGCAACACCTTTCGGTGGGTACGGCTTCGGTGTTCTGGCCGAGAGCCATGAAGGACGTCCGACGAAGTTGGAGGGAAACCCCGACCACCCGGCCAGTTTGGGTGCGACCGACGCGCGGACGCAGGCGTCGATCCTGACGCTTTACGATCCCGACCGATCGCAGGTGGTGCGCCAAGGAAGAGAAATTCGGCCCTGGAGTGCCTGCGAAGAAGCGATCCTCGGCGCACTGGAAATCGATAGCGGGCGGGACCAAAAGGACGTCCGCATCCTGATGGGTCCCAATACCTCGCCCACGATGGCGGCGATGCTCGCAGATATTTGCTCCCGGCGGCCCGCCGTTGGCGTTCACGCCTGGGATCCAGTCGATGCCGGGCATGCGAAAGAGGGCGCGAAGCTCGCTTTCGACCGGGACATCATCAGCCGTATCCGCGTCAACCAAGCTGATACCATCGTCGCCTTCGACGCGGACTTCCTGTCCGAAGGCCCGGAACATGTCCGACATATCCGCGAACTTGCCAGCCGCCGCCGTCCGGGTGAGGGGGTGTTCGAGCCGCTTCGGCTTTACGTGGCCGAAAGCAGTTTTTCGAATTCGGGCGCCGCTGCCGATGAGCGGATCGCCCTCGCGCCGTCCGAGGTAGAGGTCCTGCTCGAGGCTCTTGCTGGCTCTCTCGGCGTTGGATCGCCGGTCCGCGGACTTCCGGAGCGTCAGTCGCAATGGCTGGCGGCGCTGGTGCACGACCTTGAAAAATCACCGGGTAAGTCACTGATTCTTGCCGGCTCCGTTTTGCCCCCGCATTTGCATGCTCTCGCATTCGCCATCAATCAGCGTCTTGGAAATCTGGGCACGACCATGGAGCTTCTCGAGGACAAGAGTCGCGAGGGCTTGGAGGTCGACTCTCTCGAATCGCTGGTCACAGACATGCAGGCGGGACGAGTCCATACCCTCTTTATTCTCGAGTCCAACCCGGCCTATGACGCCCCGGCCGGCACCAGCTTCGCTGCGGCGATGGCGCAGGTGCCGGTCTCATTTCACCTCGGCCTCTACGATGATGAAACAGCCGCACTCGCGACTTGGCATATTCCGGGGGTGCATTACCTCGAAACCTGGTCGGATATTCGATCGGGTGACGGAACCATTTCGATTGGGCAGCCCCTGATCGCCCCTCTCTACGATGGGAAGTCGTCTCTCGAAGTTTTGGGGTTGCTCCTCGAGGGCCGCGCCGGCACCGCCTATCAAGCGGTGCGATCCTATTGGTCAGCCCAAAGCCTCCCGATTGCCTTTGAGAGTGCCTGGAATCGCTCTCTGCAAAATGGAGTCGTCGCGGAAAGTGCGTTTCCGGTGGTTGATGTGGCAGCGATCGAGCAACCCGCTCGATTGCGGAGGGTCACGTCTTCCCGGAATCCTGCGGAATTGACCGCGACGTTTCGCCCGCATCCCGTGGTCGGTGACGGAAGCATGGCCAATAACGGCTGGCTGCAGGAGTGCCCGGCGCCGCTGACAAAAGTCACCTGGAATAACCCTATCTTGATCTCTCCCGCCACCGCGGAATCGCTCGGTCTCTCCAATGGCGATGATGTGGAACTCACAGTGGACGGTCAGCAGGCACGAGGTCCGGTCTGGATTCTGCCGGGCCAGCCAGCGAACGTTTTGGGCCTGCAATTGGGCTACGGTCGACGGCGGGCAGGGAAGGTCGGTACGTCCCGCGGTTTCAATGCCTACCCGCTGCGAAAGTCGGTCTCGACCGGGTTCTCCGATGACGTGCGCGTGCGTGCAACCGGGGAGCGCTCCCTGGTGGCCTCGACGCAGGACCACGGAAGTCTCGAGGGGCGCGATATCGTGCGTTGGGCCTCGGTCGAGGAATACGAAAAAGATCCGGCGTTTGCCCAGCATATGGGGCATACCCCCGGCCCCGATGACACGCTTTATCCGAAGTTCCCCTACGAGGGCCACGCCTGGGGGATGACCATCGACACCAGTTCCTGCGTCGGCTGCAACGCTTGTGTCGTGGGTTGTCAGGCAGAGAATAATATCCCCATCGTCGGTCCCGAGCAGATTGCAATGGGTCGCGAGATGCAATGGATGCGGATCGACCGGTATTGGACCGGTGAGCCGGAAGAGCCCGAGACGCACTACCAGCCGATGCTCTGTCAGCATTGCGAGAATGCCCCCTGCGAGGTGGTTTGCCCGGTCAACGCGACTGTCCACGATAGTGAAGGCCTGAACCTGATGGTTTACAACCGTTGCGTCGGGACTCGCTATTGCTCGAACAACTGTCCGTACAAAGTTCGGCGTTTCAACTTTTACCTCAATCCCGATTGGGACGAAGAGACGCTCGCGCTGCAGCGAAATCCGGACGTGACCGTCCGCAGTCGGGGTGTGATGGAGAAATGCACCTACTGTATCCAGCGAGTGAACGAGTCTCGTTCCAAGGCGAAGAACGAGGGTCGGGAGATTGCCGACGGCGATATCAAGACCGCGTGTCAGCAGGTCTGCCCCGCGGAGGCGATCACCTTTGGGGATATCAACGATCCTGAGAGCGCCGTATCCAAACAACGGGCGAACGACCGAAACTATGGCGTGCTCGCCGAGCTGAATACGCGGCCACGGACGACCTATCTGGCCGAGGTCCGAAACCCCAGTCCCGCGCTCACAAAGCCTTCGAAGCCGCGGGGAGGGCATAGCTGATGGAGCAGAGCCCCGGCAGGCCGGTACTCACGGCACGCGAACCGATTGTCGGCGAGTCGGAGACCGTTCGGTCCGTTACCGATAAAATCAGTCGCGTCGTTCTGCAAAATGGAGCACCGCGCGGCTGGTGGATCGGCTTCGGTATCTCGCTCAGCCTGTTGGGTGTGTTCGCCGTCTCCATCGTGATGCTACTGGTCGAGGGCACGGGGATTTGGGGCATTAACGTCCCAGTGGCCTGGGGCTTCGCGATCATCAACTTCGTCTGGTGGATCGGAATCGGTCATGCGGGCACGTTGATCTCCGCGATCCTTCTCCTGTTCCGCCAGGAATGGCGGACCTCGATCAACAGATTTGCAGAAGCGATGACACTTTTCGCCGTGGCGTCAGCGGGGCTCTATCCAATTCTGCATCTGGGTCGTCCCTGGCTCGGGTATTGGCTGTTTCCCTATCCGAACACGATGGGGATGTGGCCGAACTTTCGCTCACCCCTGATCTGGGACGTCTTCGCCGTGACGACTTACGCCACGGTCTCGCTGATGTTCTGGTTTGTCGGCTTGATTCCGGACTTCGCAACCCTGAGGGACCGTTCCGAGAGCGTCGCGGGTCGAAAAATCTACGGCACTCTGGCGCTCGGATGGCGCGGCTCTGCCGAACATTGGCATCGCTACGAGACGGCCTACCTTCTGCTCGCCGGTCTCTCGACGCCGCTCGTGGTTTCGGTGCATACGATTGTGAGTTTTGACTTCGCGATCTCGGTGGTTCCGGGATGGCACGCGACAATTTTCCCACCGTATTTCGTTGCCGGCGCTGTCTTCTCCGGATTTGCGATGGTGGCCACAATCGCAATCCCCTTGCGACGCGCCTACGGGTTGCAGTCCTTCATCACCATCAAGCACCTCGATAATATGGCGAAAGTCATGCTCGCGACCGGGCTGGTCGTGGCCTACGGCTACATGATGGAGGCATTTTTCGCCTTCTACAGCGCGAATATCTTCGAAGAGACAATGATGAAGCTTCGCTTTGAGGGGCCTTATAGCTCCTCGTACTGGGCACTTATCTTATGCAACGTTTTGGTGCCGCAGGCTCTTTGGTTCCGCAAAGTTCGACGCGATACCCGAGCGCTTCTGTTCGTGGCCATCGTGATCAATATCGGCATGTGGCTCGAGCGCTACGTCATCGTGGTTACGAGTCTGTCCAATGATTTCCTGCCCTCGTCCTGGGGGCTCTATTCGCCGACGTTTTGGGATCTGGCCACCTACGCCGGATCTTTCGGGCTCTTCGGAACCTTGCTCCTGCTCTTCATCCGTTTCCTGCCCATGATTTCGATCTTCGAGATGAAGACCATCGTACCGGAGGCCGGCACGGCCAAGGAGTCCGAAGATGAGTAAACGGATCTCGCCCTGGGGCTTGGTGGCGGAATTTCCCACGTCCTCCTCACTCCTGCACGCAATCGAGCGCTCTCGCGAGGAGGGCTATGAGGTACTGGATGCCTTCTCGCCTTACCCGATCGAGGAGATATCCGAGGCCCTCGGTCATCATCATTCGCGCCTGCCAGCGCTGGTTCTGATTGGGGCTATTATCGGAGGGCTTGGCGGTTTCGGTCTGCAGTATTGGACTTCGGTGATCGACTACCCGCTGAACGTCGGTGGGCGACCTCTCAACAGTATCATCGCCTTCTTGCCGGTTATTTTTGAGTGCACGATCCTCTTCGGGGCACTGACCGCCGTGTTCGGAATGCTCGCGCTCAACGGCCTGCCGCGTCCGCACCATCCAGTCTTTAATTCCTCTCGCTTCGCACTGGCGAGCCAGGATGCCTTTTTCCTGTCGATCGAGGCCCGCGATCCAAAGTTCTCTGTCCCGGATACTCCGGAATTGATGAACGAGCTCGGTGCCTCGAGCGTGGAGGTGGTGGATGATTAAGGGGAGATGGATCCTTGGCGCGTTCGCGGTTCTGCTCATCGCGGGTTGCCGCCAGGATATGCACGACCAGCCTCGACTCGAGCCCAATAGCCCGAGTAAATTTTTTGCAAACGGCACTTCCGTGCGTCCGCTGGAGCCTGGCGTCGTCTCTCGCGATATGATTCTGGATAGGCCCGGATATACCGAGGGCAAGATCGACGGCGCCTGGGTTGTCGCCAACCCGCGGACGCTCGATGAGGATCTATTGCTGCGAGGCCAGGAGCGTTACGCCATCTATTGCTCGCCGTGCCACGGGGCGATTGGCGACGGTAACGGGATGATCGTGCAGCGCGGCTACCGCCGTCCGCCTTCGCTGTTCGAGCCTCGACTCCTCGAAGCTGCCGACGGTTATCTCTACGACGTGATCGCCAATGGTTACGGGGTAATGCCCGCCTACCGAGCGCAGGTAACGCTTCCGGACCGATGGGCGATTGTAGCCTATCTGCGCGCACTGCAACTGAGCCAACACGCGAATGTCGATCAACTATCCCCAAACGAGCTGGCGCAGCTCGAAGGGGGTTTGCGATGACAAGCGGAAACGCAGTGCCGGATTTCCGGATTGGATCTGACGATCCGCAAATTCGTTTTTCGAAGCAAGCCTTGATCGTGGGTCTGGTGGGATGTGCTGTTGCGATCGCCGGCGCCTTTCTTGACCCGGTTCAGGCCATTCGTTCCTATTTGATCGGATTTCTCTTCTGGTTGGGAATCGCTCTTGGTTCGATGGGGATTCTCTCCCTGCACCACGTCGCGGGTGGAAGCTGGAGCGCGATGATACGCCGGCCGTTGGAGGCCGCAGTGCGGACGTTACCGTTGCTGGCCATCTTTTTTATCCCCGTCGCCGTGGGTGCGCCCTTCCTCTACGAATGGGCGGATCCCGCGCATGTCGCGCACGATCCGATCCTGCAAGCCAAGCAGCCCTACTTGAACCTCCCTTTCTTCTACGCACGCGGGGTTCTGTATTTTGCCGCCTGGATCGGCCTCGGCTGGTTTTTGACCCATTGGTCGATTCGCGAGGATCTGGAGGGTTCGGCGCTTCATCCGGATCGACTCGAGTATCTGAGCCGAGGCGCGTTGATCCTCTACGCTTTGACCATGTCGTTTGCCGCGGTCGATTGGGTGATGTCTCTCGAGCCGCATTGGTTCTCGATGGTCTTCGGCCTGCTTCTGATTGCCGCGCAGGGGCTCGCCGCGTTCGCGTTCACGATTCCGGTAGTCCTGTGGCTTGACCGTGGCGGGGATTTCGGGCGTTTGCTGGCATCCCGCCAGCTTCGGGATCTGGGCAGTTTTCTTTTCGCTTTCGTGATGATTTGGGCCTATCTGGGGCTGTCCCAGCTTCTGATTATCTGGTCAGCCAACAACCCCGAGGAAATCCCCTGGTATCTGGTGCGCTCGACGGGAGGGTGGTGGTGGCTCGCTGTTTTTCTGATGGTGTTCCATTTCGTGATCCCCTTTGTCGTTCTTCTGGGCCGCGGCGCGAAGAGCAACCGGAAGATTCTCGCCACCATGGCCCTGTGGCTGCTCTTTTGTCGGTGGGTGGAGCTGATCTGGCTGGTCGTGCCCGCTTGGTCAAAATCGGGTCTGTCGATTCACCCGCTGGATATCGTCATGCCTGTGGCACTCGGTGGTATCTGGGTTTGGTGGTTCTTCGTGGGTTTGGCCAGCCACCCGCTTGTGCCGCTGCATGATGTTTCCCTCGAGGAGGCTTCTCCATGAGTCATGAGAAAGACGAGATGGCGGGTCGCCCTCTGGTGATCGGGAGCGTCGTTTTTGTAGTGGTTCTGTTTCTTGCCTGGGCTGCACCCACGGCGATGGAAGGTTGGTTGCAAGGTCGCGTGCTGGATGGCCGAGAAGGCTCGGATGCGATCGCATGGCCCGGCCGGAGCCTGCCTTCAGGTCCCCGACTTCAGGTGAATCCGGATCGAGATATCGAGAGGCTGCGGGCGGCCGAGCATGAGCATCTGACTTCATATGCATGGGTGGACCCGAAGGCAGGGATCGTTCGTGTGCCGCTCGAGCGGGCCATGCAGATGACGTTGGACGGGGTGGTTGCCGAGGCGGGAACGGGCCAGAAACAAGGGAGCAGAAAATGAAGGTCTTACGCGTTTTCTTGATCATATCGCTCGTGATTTGGTGCTCCCCGTCCGAGGCCATGGAGCCCGGAAGCCGGCCGACCCTCGCCGACGAGGCCGCCGCTCCGCCTGCGGGCGTTTTGCCCGCCGCGATCCGGGAGGTCGGCTTCGATCAGCGCATCGGCGAGGATCTTCCTCTGGATCTGATGGTGCGGGACGAGGAGGGCGAGGAGGTTTCGCTGGGCAGCGTTCTCGATGGGCGTCCGGTGGTCCTGCTTCCTGCATACTACGGATGCCCGATGCTCTGTCCGATGACGATCGCCGGATTGATGCGGGCCGTCAGAGTTCTCGCCTTCGACGCGAGCTCGGAATACCAGGTGATCGTCTACAGTTTTAACGAGGAAGATGGGCCAGCCGAGGCCCGTACCCAGCGCGAGGATGCCCTGAAGCGCTACGGTCATGACCGAGGACGAGATGATATCCGGTTCCTGACGGGCGAAGCGGCGGCCATCAAGACGTTGAATGAAGCCATCGGTCTGCGCGTGGCGCGGGACGAAAAAAGCGGCGAATTCGCGCACCCGTCGGGGGTCGTTGTGACAACACCCTCCGGCAAGATTTCGCGATATCTTTTTGGCATCGAGCCTTCCCCACGAGATCTCCGTCTCGCTCTGGTGGAGTCGGCACAAGAGCGTCTCGGTAGTTTCGCCGACCAGATCTTGTTGTTCTGCTTCTCTTACGACCCGGACGCCGGCCAATATAATCGACTGACACTGCTCTCGATGCGAGGGATGGCTGCCGCGACAATCGGGCTGATGGGTTGTCTCATCGGCGGTGCTCTGTGGCGCGAGCGTCGTCGAGGTCGAAAGGGGCCTCTCTGATGATCTCCCGTTTTCGCCTGCTGCCGGAGGCTGCCTCCACGATCGCGGGATCGGTAGATCAACTCTACTGGTTCATCGCCGCGATCAGTGCCGGGTTCAGCTTTGCGGTTGCCGGAATGATTCTGTTCTTCGTCATCCGCTACCGCCGCCGCGAGACAGGGCGCGAACACCCCGAAAGCGACGGCGTTCTCAGTCTGGAGATCCTGTGGAGCGGAATTCCCTTCCTGATCTCCATGGTCATGTTCGTCTGGGGAGCCGTCGTCTTTTTGGAGATGCGGACACCGCCAGCAGACTCCATGCAGATCTTCGCGGTTGGCAAGCGTTGGATGTGGAAAGTCCAACATCTGGAAGGCCGTCGCGAAATCAACGAGCTTCATATTCCTGTCGGTCGCCCCGTGAAGATCACGATGACGTCGGAAGACGTGATTCACAGCTTTTTCGTGCCTGCCTTCCGGGTGAAGCAGGATGCTGTCCCCGGGCGATATTCGGAGTTCTGGTTCGAGGCGACCAAGACGGGCGAATACCATTTGTTCTGCTCGGAATTCTGCGGAACCCAGCATGCACGAATGATCGGCAAAGTGGTGGTCATGGAGCCAGCCGACTACCAAGCCTGGCTGGGGAGCACGGAGCGCGGTGGCTCCCGCTTGTCGATGGCGGAAGCTGGTGAGGAAGCCTTTGCCGAACTCGGTTGCGCCTCCTGCCACGGCGAAGGGGACGGCAGTCGAGGCCCTTCCTTGCGAGGACTGGCAGGTTCGCAGATTCGCATGCCCGACGGGACGATGCGGGTCGCTGACGCCACCTATTTGCGCCAGTCGATCCTCCAGCCTCTGGCGGTGGTTCGCGATGGATGGGATCCCGTGATGCCGAGCTTTCAGGGCCAATTAACTGAGGATCGTGTTCTCGAACTGATCGCCTATATCAACTCTCTCGAGTCCGGTGACGCTGCGGCCGGGGTCTCTCCGGTCGCAGAAGCTATCGAGGAAAACGAGGAAACACCATGGATGTGACACCACGGCTGCTCGATGGGGTGCCGATGCCGGATCTGATGCCGCCGGAAGTCGAAGAAGAGAACTATCTCAATGCCGAATACGGCGTGCGCTCGTGGCTGCTGACCCGCGATCATAAAAGAATCGGCTTGCTCTATCTCTTTACGCTGACCGGGATGTTTGTTCTCGGGGGGCTCGCTGCGCTGGGAATCCGACTCGAGTTGTTGACACCTGTCGGGGATCTGATGGGTGACGATTCCTACAACAAGATGTTCACCGCGCACGGCATCATCATGATCTTCTTTTTTCTGGTGCCGTCGATTCCGGCCGTGATGGGGAATTTTCTGCTGCCGCTGATGATCGGGGCCAAGGACCTGGCGTTTCCCCGCCTGAACCTTGCTAGTTGGTATATCTACCTGCTCGGTGCCGCTCTGGCGCTGGGGGCGATGCTCACTGGTGGCGTCGACACGGGCTGGACTTTTTATACGCCCTACAGCACAGAAGGCTCCAACACGAATGTGACCATGACCGCCATGGGAATTTTTGTTTCGGGTTTTTCGTCAATTCTTACCGGAATCAATTTTCTGGTCACGATTCACCGGATGCGTGCGCCGGGCCTTACGTGGTTCCGACTGCCGCTCTTTGTGTGGTCGCAATATGCCACCAGCATCATCTTCATCCTCGGAACTCCGGTCATTGCCATCACGATTCTGTTGGTAGCGGCCGAACGCAGCCTGGACATCGGAATCTTCGATCCAGCCTTGGGCGGCGATCCGATCCTGTTCCAGCACTTGTTCTGGTTCTACTCCCATCCGGCGGTCTACATCATGATTCTGCCCTCGATGGGTGTGGTCAGCGAGATCATCTGCTGCTTCTCCCGCAACCGCATCTTCGGCTACAAATTCGTGGCGATCTCGAGTCTGGCAATCGCGTTGCTCGGGTTTCTGGTCTGGGGCCATCATATGTTTGTTTCGGGCCAGTCGACCAATGCGGGTCTGATATTTTCTTTCCTGAGTTTTGCCGTGGCGATTCCCTCGGCGGTGAAGGTGTTTAACTGGACCGCGACCCTCTATCGTGGCTCGATCACTCTCAAGGCACCGATGATCTATGCTTTGGGCTTCATCGGGTTGTTCACGATCGGCGGGCTGACGGGCTTGTTTCTCGCGGCGCTGGCGGTCGATGTTCACCTGACCGACACCTATTTCATCGTCGCCCACTTTCATTACATCATGGTGGGGGGCGCGCTGATGGCGTATCTGGGCGCGCTGCACTTCTGGTGGCCCAAGATCACCGGAAGGCTCTACTCGGAGGCCCTCGCGAAAGTCAGCGCCATTCTCGTATTCCTCGGCTTCAATCTGACCTTCTTCCCCCAGTTCATTCTGGGTTATCTTGGCATGCCGCGTCGCTATCACGTCTACCCGGACGAGTTTCAGGTGCTGAACGTCTTTTCGACGGCGGGCGCCTCGATTCTGGGTGTCGGCTACCTGATTCCTCTCTGTTACCTGGCCTACTCGATGCGCTACGGCCCGCGCGCTTCGGCGAACCCATGGGGCGCGGCCGGGCTGGAATGGCAGACACCGTCGCCGCCGCCAACCGAAAATTTCCATACCACTCCCGTGGTGACCGATGAGGCCTATGACTATCGGCATCTGGATGCAGAGTTGGCTGCAGCCGAGGAGAGCAAGGCATGAGTGCGCCTTCAACCTCCCATCTCGAACACCAATTCGATGATATCGAGCAGCAATTCGGTGCAGCCAATCTTGGCATGTGGATTTTTCTCCTGACCGAAGTGATGTTTTTCGGGGGGATCCTCACCGCCTACGCGATCTATTTTGTAACCTTTGCCGAGATCTTCGAGGAAGCGAGCAATCATCTTTCCTGGTGGCTGGGTGGCATCAATACAATCGTTCTTCTCGCGAGCAGCTTCACCATGGCGCGATCGGTGGCCGCCGCTCAGGTCGATCGTTGGCAGGTGCAGGTCCGTTGGTTGCTCGCGACGATCGTGCTCGGCGTCGCATTTTTGGGGGTCAAGGCGTGGGAATACGCCGGGAAGTTCGAAGACAACCTCGTGCCGGGTCGCTACTTCTCGGTGGCGAGCGAGGCGGCCGCCGTCGAAGAACTTTTTTTCTCCTTCTATTTCCTGCTTACCGGCTTGCACGCGATCCATATGATCATCGGGATCGGGCTGCTCGCGTATCTGGTCGTGCGGGCCCGGCAGGGTAGTTTTGACCGAGAGTATTTCACGCCGGTCGAGATGGCCGGGCTTTACTGGCATTTCGTCGACCTGGTCTGGATCTTTCTCTTCCCGATGCTCTATTTGCTCGGACGACACTAAGGGGGGTTCTGATGCATGTTGCAGCCGACGTTTCGCTCTATCGCAGGATCTTCCTCTGCTTGATCGCGCTCACCTTCGTGACGGTATTCGTCGCCTTTGTGGATTTGGGGCCCTGGAACGTTCTGGTGGCCTTGCTCATTGCTTCCACCAAGGCGCTTTTGGTCCTGCTTTATTTCATGGGTCTGCGCTGGGCGGATCGGTTGATCCGTTTTGGGGTCGTGAGCGCCGTCGTCACGGTGCTGATTTTGTTTGCGGGTGTTCTGAACGACGATTTCCATCGTGAAATCAGGAGGTTCCAGCCAGTTCAGGAAATTCGAGCGACCCTTGATGACCTCCGCGTACGCGGTCTCGACGGGATCACGGGTCGGTCGGAGGATTAAAAAAACTTATACAAGAGCATTTGTGTTATCAGAGACTTGCGCAATGAACGTTATGAACGTTATGAATGTTTTGAACGATTGATGAGCGGCCAATACGGGTCGCCGTGAAGGAGATCAAAATGGATGCAATGGGATTCTGGAACAAGGCAGATCACAATCTGACCGAGGAAGACGTAGATCGCATCAGCGAGGGGATGGTTCTCTCGACAGCGGTCGACCCGGGGCAAATGCCCCTCAACACCGATGCAGTGCCGGATTCGCCCGAGCGCTCGCTGGTGAGGGCGATTCTCTTTGACGCCGTCGAATGCTCGACCCGTCATATCGATTCGCGGATCCCCTCACAGCGCAAGGAAGCGGCTGAGGCTCTGGAATGGATCGAGTCAGATGACGAGACCTGGTTCCTTTCCTTCCGTCCCCTCTGCAACCTTCTGGGAGTCGACGACGGCTTCCTGAGGCGTTTGGTGCGCGGTCGCATCCGTGACTCTCGAGCCGCTCAGGAAGCTCACTTCGAGGCCGCCTGAGCCTTTCCAGGGCAAGTTAGCTTCCATGGCCCCGGCAGATCGGGCAGAGACTTCTCTGCCCGGATGCCGGTTCCCGAGAACCGGGGCGAACCACTAAAAGCCAACCCTCGAATCAACCCAACCCCCTCGAAGCCATCAAGCCGGTGTTCGCTCCCCGGGTCGGAATTGTCTAGCTTGAGATCAGCCCGACACGGCAAGACCCTCTCCACAATCTTCTCTGACCAAGCTCGGAGGAAGCCCCGATGCAGGACCACTTGAACGACACGCACCCTGCGGCCACGCCCGAAGGCGGTTCGAGGGCGGGACTCGCCCCGGGAGATCAAACGCTGTGCCGCGAGACGCCAGCCTGGCGGCCGATCGGTCTACCTCCGGCCGGCGGTTCAATCGCCAAGTCGGATGCCTGTCTGGCATCAGGACTCTATTCCGCCTCCGAGGCGGAGAGTCTTTTTTCGACACTGCGGCACGAACTCTTCTGGGAAGAGCGTGAAATCCGGATCTTCGGGCGTCGGATGCTCCAGCCAAGGCTGGTCTCCTACTACGGGGATCCGGGGGCTTCCTACTGTTACTCGGGTGAGCTCTTCCATCCACGACCCTGGACAGCGACTCTCGACACGGTGAGGCGACAGGTCGAAATGCTCGTTGGCAGTTCCTTCAATGCTGTTCTATGCAATCTCTACCGAACAGGTGCGGACAGCATGGGTTGGCATAGCGACGACGAAGCCGAGTTGGGCGAACGACCCGTGATTGCCTCTCTTTCTCTGGGCGCCACGCGCCGCCTTCTCTTTCGGTCGCGTGATCCCGAGAAACGGGACGGCTCTCGAGGCGTCGATCTGCAATCCGGGAGCCTTCTTGTGATGGCGGGCTCGATGCAGCAGCTCTACCAGCACCAGATTCCGAAAGTGAAGGCCTCCTCCGGGGTGGAACCGCGCATCAATCTCACCTTCAGAAAAATAATATACCCGGGCAGTCCGCAGGACTTCCCTGACCAACGAGCAGGCCGATGAGTACATTTATCCGCAGGGCGTTCGTGAGTGGTGCGCGTGGTGGTTTGGGCGAGGCCCTCGTCGAGTTGTTGCTGCAGCGCGAGGAGACCGAGCAGGTGTATGCGACGACCAGAGGTTTGGCGAGTCCTCGGCTGTCGGCTCTCGCCGCGGAGGACGATCGTCTGGTCTTGCTGCGAATGGATCTCTGTCTCGAGGAGACCATCGCCGCCGCTTCCCGCCGTGTGCGGGAAGGAACCGAACGTCTGGATTTGTTGATCAACGCGGCCGGGCTCCTCCATCGAGAGGGGATTTCGCCAGAAAAGCGACTCGCGGATATCGACCCGGCAGCGATGGCCGAACTCTTTGCGGTCAACTCCACAGGGCCGCTGCTGGTGGCCAAGCATTTGCACGATCTGTTGCGGCACACTGACCGCGCGGCCCTGATCAATCTGTCGGCGCGGGTGGGGAGCATCGAGGATAATCGCCTCGGTGGCTGGTATGGCTATCGCAGCTCCAAGGCTGCCCTGAATATGCTGACCCGTGGTCTCTCCATCGAGTTGCAGCGAAGAGCGCCGCATCTGATTGTGGCCGCCGTTCATCCGGGTACGGTCGACACGGATTTATCAGCACCTTTCCGTCGCGGAGTACCCGCTGGCAATCTGCAGACGCCGGTAGAGGCTGCCGGAAAGATTCTCGTTTTGATCGATGCTTTGACGCAAGCCGATAGCGGCCGGTTTTTCGCCGCCGATGGGGCACCAATCGAATGGTAATGGAGAAAAAGAAGTTCATGGTCGAGCTCGAGCGTATTCGAGCGGGATGGGCCAACACAGGCCTCGCGCGTCCTGATTTTGCGCTCGAGCCGCAGGCCGGTCAGGAATCGGTTTGGGATTACCCGCGGCCGCCTCTTTTGGTGCCCGATCCGCGCGAGGTCGTGGTGCAGGCCGGGGGGATCGAGGTGGCACGTTCGGTGAGTGCCTTGCGACTTCTGGAGACAGCCAGTCCCCCGACATTCTATCTGCCTCCGGCCGATGTGCATACCGAGCGATTTTCACCAGCTTCCGGGACCTCGTTTTGCGAGTGGAAAGGGGCGGCGACCTATTGGGACCTGCAGCTGGAATCCGGAGGTTCGCCCCAGGCTGCGTGGTCCTATGCGGAGCCTTTTGGTGAGTTCGCCGGCTTGGCCGGTTACTTTTCCTTCTATCCGTCGCGCGTCGAGTGTTTTGTCGCGGGGGAGCGCGTACGTGCGCAGGCAGGTGGGTTTTACGGTGGATGGATTACCGACGAGGTGGTCGGCCCGTTCAAGGGAGACCCGGGCACTGGAGGCTGGTAGTCTCCGCGCGGCGAGGTCGCACCGAGCGGAGTTGATTCGAGAAGCTATTTGCTGGACGCAGCCGGATTGGCAGGCAGGTGGTCAAAGCGGCCATCCCCGGGTCGGGAAGCGCGATAGGCTTCGACCACCGGTACAAGCTCTGCGGGGGAGCATCCGTGGAGAATGACACCGTCGCAGCCGAGATCGAATTGACCCCGGATCTTCTCCACGCATTGATCCGGACTGCCCGTGGCTGCGGCTTCGAGCCATTCGTCAGGAATCAATTCGGCCACTCGTTCCAGATCCGACGTGGTGGCAGAGGCGTCCAGCGCGCCCGCGAACCCGCTGACGAATTCATTTTCGCGAAAACGTTTCAAAATCGCCGGGTCCCAACGGTTGGTTTTGACCAGAAGGTCCCCGTAACCCTGTAGATACGTCCCGAGGCGACCGATGGTTTTTTTCAATCGAAGTTCTTCGGGCAGGTGGTCGCCGACGGTCGCAAAGCAGGACCAGACACGAACCGACGCCGGGTCGCGGCCGGCCTCGGCCGCCGCATCCTTGATCGTCCGGACGCAACGGGCTGTCGTCTCATCGCTGAAGAAAGTGTGCAGGACGACAGCGTCGAAGGCGCGTCCCCCCAGGCGCAGGGAGGGGTCCGCGAATGCGGTCATCGTCAGGGGGATATCGTCATGATAATCCGGGCCCATGGCGAGCAGCGGGAATTGGCCCGCCGGCCCATCATGCGCAAACACGACGTCCCCTTTCCAGATACGCCGCATCAGATCGGCGAAGTCTTCCATCTGAGCGGTTTTGATCGCCGGCAGACCGAAAGCGTCGAAGATCGGCTTGATGCCGCGGCCAAGCCCGAGGGAAAACCGGCCTCCGGTAAGTCGGTGCATGGTCATCGCGAACGCCGCGGTCACCATGGGGTGGCGGGTGTTCTGGTTGGTTGCTGCGGTGGCGATGCCGAGGTTGGTGGAAACCGCTCCGACGGCCCCCGAGAGAGTGGCCGCTTCCTTCACGTTGAAACGCTCCGAAATAAAAACCGAGCCCATGCCGAGGTCTTCCCCGACCCGGATCTCGTCAATCAGTTCGCGTGGGCTCTCGGGCGCACCCGCCAAAGTGTAAAAACCCAATTCATTCATTTGTGGTTTCATGCCGGTAGACTCCGTTGTTGCGTGCTGAAGGCCGCTTGTGAACCGATCACTTCGATGCCGAGGTCGCGGCGAACTTCGGCAAGGGGTTGGTCCCATCGTTCTTCCCAGAAAACTCCCAGGATCGGCTTGGCCTCGGCGCCGCAATTCCACGCGGCACGGGTCTCGTTCCGCAAGGTGTTCCAGCGCCCCTCCAAAACCATATGCTTGAGAGAGCCGAGGCTGATCACGATCAGCGAGTAGGGAAAACCGGTCTGCGCGATGCTGAAGCAATGCACCAGGACTTCTTCATGGCCCTGTGTGCCGAGGCCGAGCAGGACATGCCATAGATCGTGGCATTGGCGGATGCGTCGCATCAGATACGATTCGTCGGCCCCATCGGTAAACGGTGTTCCCTGCGCCAAACCGGCAAGGCTGATGGACTGGTCGTCGAGGAAGCGAGCAAATTCGCGGCCGAGCGAGTCGTCGGGGAGGGCCCGTAGGGTGTCGAGGTTGGTTTCCGAAAATTCCGGTCTTTGTGCCCAGAGGCGACGGCCCTCATCGGAATCGAAGATGCCCTCGCTGAGCCAGTAGCGTAATTGTTGCTGTGAGGTGATCTCCTCGGCAACCACAATCTCATCCGTGTCTGTCGAATCGCGCACGACACGATAGACGGCCGTGGCCACGCGGAGGGCCATGGTTGGCGAAATACGACCGAGATGGATGGGTGCAGAAGGCATATTCTAAATCCCGGGGGTCGGGACACGGCGAAACGCAGCAATCCCCAGCGCATAGATCACAAAGCCGATAATCATGACGGCATTGAATCCGTAGGTCATGCTGAGCAGTGTGGCGAGGACCGATGCCATGACGGAGAAGAACCCGTTGATGGCCCAGCACCATGCCACGTATTGCTCTCCGTGTTCAGTGGTCTCCGACACTGATCGGAGTCCGAGCGGCATAAAGGCACCCAGACATAGTCCCAGCGGCGTGAGGCTGAGGATGGTGATGATCACGCGAGTCGGAAAGCTCCACGCCATGCCGACGTCAGCGACCCACGGAAGGACAACTTCGTAGAACGCAATCAGTCCGGCCAACGTAATCAGCAATACAGTGAAGGCCTGATTCCTGCGGGTAGCGTAGCGCTCGCTGAGGAGACTTCCGATTCCTGTCGAGACCAGAAGCGCAAAGAGGGTCACGGTCAGGGAGTAAGTCGGGTATCCGAGGAAAAGAGTCAGTCTCTGGATCAGGCAGATCTCAATGAACATGAATCCCAAGCCCAACGCGGCGAAGTAGATTCCGGAGTTCCATTTGTAGGGAATTTCACTCCAGATCTTGCGCAGGAATACGAGGGGCAGGAGGAGAAAAAGCGCCGCGAAGCAGATTGCCAGAAGCAGGAAGGTGATCAAGAGTCGCTCGCCGACACCTTCTTCAACATTCCACGCTCCGGCCCGATCCGATCCGAATAGAGCTTCGGGCAGACCGACGAAATGCCAGAAGAAAGGCGAATCATCGGTGATGGGGCGCACCTTGTAGGGGAAATTTGTGTAGAAGGTCTCGAGTTCATCCGGAGTTCCCAGGATGACTGTGGTCACAGGCGAATCGGGCACCGGTGTGCTCCATACGAAGCTGACGCGAGCGCCCTCGACATCCGAGGTGCTTGAGCGGAACGTCGCAATATCGGCTTCGGTGAAGGGCGATTTCTTGATCAGGATGGTGGTGGTTTCGAGCCGCCCATATCCCGGCGATACGCCTACCATCACGTGTCGTTCGAAGTTGCGAATCCCCAGTTCGGCGAGCGCCAGCCGGGCGGTCCCCAAATAGCGAATGGTACGATTCGGATTCTCGTCAAAGTCGAGTTCTCCGAACTGAGCACAAAGAATGCCGTCTTTGGTGAGATGCTCGACCGCATCTTCGACCATTTCCTTGGTATATAGATAGCTCTCGGACAGAACGAAGGCGCCGGAAGTGGCGGCGTTCATGGCGGCGTAGCTGTCGGGGGCTACCAACCAGATCAGGTCGTAGTTCTCCTCGGATCCCTTGAGGAAAGCTCGGCCCTCCGCATTGACGACCGTCACCTTTTCATTGGTAGTGAGGTTGCCGGTGAATTCGGCAAATTCATTTTCGAGCAGCGAGACCGTCACCGGATTGAGTTCGATCCCGGTGATTTTGCGGGCGCCGAAATGTAGTCCGGCGAGGATTTCATTGCCTCCGGCGGAACCGACAATGGCGATGTTGGGGCCGGGCGGGAGCAGCCGGAATGGGTGGGCGCGATCCATGGTATCGTAGCGCCCAAGTGCGTCCATATCGCCATTCCATTCGGTCATCGAAGAACCGATGGTGCCGTCATGGTAAAGAATCTGCTGCCGTGGCTCTCCGAAGAAAAATGGAACCACATCGACCCGAAATACCGGGTCCCATTGGGTAAAGGCGCTTCCTGTCGCTTCTCCGCCCTTGACCTTGTCGCGGATAGGATCCGGCAGCGAATTCGGCAGAATGACACCTGCGAGAAGTATGACGGTGGCCACCAGAGAGAGATTCCGCCAGAATCCAGAAATTTCCCGCGCCAACCGGGCCCCGGCAATCGCGAAGAAAAGGCCTGCCAGAAAGACGACGCCGGGCGGGGTGAGCAGGGTGAGGGCGGGAATCACGATTGCGGCGCCGAGAGCGGCACCCAGCAGATCCACAAAATAGAGTCGTGCGATCTTCTCGGTTTGCGTGGCAAAGATTATGGATAGTGCGACGCCGGCCGCGAGGAAGGGAATATAGAGGGACAAGAGGACCAGGGAGAGTTTCGCGAGCGTCCATAGCGGCGTGCGCAGGGCCCCCTGAGAGAAGCCCATCATCATTTGGAAGAGATTGAGAGGCATCAGCGCGACCAGCAGGTAGCTGGCGAGGACCGAGACCGCTGCCACCGCGCAACTCATCAAAATGATCCGCTCCGGGGCCGTTCGGCGGAGTCGGTCGGAGATGGCTACGAAAACCCCTCCGGAGCCAAGGCCCAGCAGGGAAACTCCGATGATCAGATAGGTGAAGTAGTAGACGAGCTTGTAGGAAAAAACGCGAGTGTAGCTCACCTCGAGCAAGATGACCGCCAATGCGATCAGGAATGTCTCAGGGTAAAATCGCCGCATGGTCGAAGTGTAGCGCAGTCGAGAGTATTTTCCGATTGCTTGCCGGCTCCGTCTCGATTCGAGCTATTCGGAGTGCCCTGAGGTCTCGAATTCGTCGAGGCTGAGCTTCTCGTGGAACTCGACGTAGGTCTTGAAATTGCCCGGAAAGAGGAATGGCGCTTGGCCTGCGGCGTTCTGGTAGTAGCTGTTGCAGTTGGAGGAACCCCAGGAGTAGAGCCCGAATTGGGTGCGCATCCAGTCGTTATACTCTTCATGCGCTTCCCGCTTGACCTCGAGGCTGCGCAGGTCCTCGGCTTGCTTGGCGCCAAGCAAGGTCACGATACTGGCGACATTGCGCTCGACGGTCGTAAAGTAGGGGACATTGAGGACCAGACCGTTGGGCCCGACTGCGAAAAAGTAATTGGGAAAACCCGGGGCAGCGATGCCCTTATGGGACTCGGGTGCGACTGCCATCACGTCGGCCAGGGACTTTTCTTCCTTGCCGAGGACTTCGATCCGATCAAAATCGAGAATCCGGTAGCCGGTGCAATAGATGATCACGTCGGCATCGATGGTTCGGCCGTTGGCTGTGGTGATGCCCTCGGGAGTCACGCTGGCGAGGCCGGCTGGAATCAACTCGACGTGGTCCTCCATCAGTGCCGGGTAGAAACCATCCGACACGAGACCGCGCTTGCAAGCGTAGCTGCTGCTCGGCGTCAGAGCTTCCCGTAGTTCAGGGTCCGAGATGGCAGTGTCGATAAATTTTTTCGCCCGATCTTCGAAATTCTTCATCATGGGGTCGCCGTTGGTCGCGGCTTTATGGACAAAGCCCATCATGATGCCCTGAATTTTTTGCGTGGCTCGAATCAGCAAGGGAAGACGACGGTTCCATGCCCGTCTGGATTCGGAATAGGGTTTGCTCCCGCGAGGCATGATCCAGTTCGGGGTGCGCTGCAGGACGGTGAGGTGTCCGGCAACCTTCGCGACCTCCGGCACAATCTGCACCGCACTGGCGGCCGAGCCAACGATCACGACTTTTTTCCCCTTGAGGTCCACGTCATGATTCCACTCGGTGGCGTGCCAGGTATCTCCGGCGAAGGTCTCCTTGCCGGGGACGTCGGGGTAGAGTGCGGTATGCTGATTCCCCATTGCATTGATCACGATGTCGAAGGTCCATGATTCGCCCGCATCGCTGGTGAGCGACCAGACGGCCTCGTTTTCCTCAAAAGCGGCCCGAACAATGCGCGTGTTCAGCTGGATATGAGGGTCGAGACCGAACTCGGTGGCACAGGTCTGGAGGTAGCTCTCGATCTCGGGTTGGTCGGCAAAGCTCGAGGTCCAGTTCGGGTTGGGGCGGTAGGAGAATGTATAGGAATGCGCCCAGACGTCGCAGGCCAGCCCCGGGTAGGTGTGCAAATGCCAGGTCCCGCCGGGAGCGGCCGCTTTTTCGAAGATACGAAAATTGGTGAAGCCTTGCGCCAGAAGTTCGTGCCCGGCGGCGATGCCCGCGGGACCAGCCCCGATAACAGCGATTCTCAGAGATTCTTTGGATTGCATGGTGGACCGGCCCTCTTGGTTTCGGTGAACATGAGTCTTCCCATCTAGTAAAGCAGATGGACCAAATTTGCACAGCCCCGGTCGTCCCTCCGCAACACGGAAATATCACCCGAATTCGGGCCATCTCGCGGGAATTGGGTTAGTATTCTTCCCATGCTCGTCTGGTGGCAAATCTTGGCTTCGGGGAGTCGTGCGGGATGCTGACTCTCTTGTTGGGGGTGCAGGTGGTGACGACCTTGTTTCTGGTCGGATTGATCTGGACCATCCAATCCGTCTCTTATCCCTTGTTCGCGTCGGTGCCAGCCTCGGGAGCCGCGGCTTACCATGCGGAACATATGCGGCGGATCACCCCTCTGGTCGCGCCTCCGATGTTCCTCGAAGTGTTTTGCGCCGGACTCCTCCTCCTTGTTTACCCGGGTTTTCTCCCCTGGCTGGGTGCCTTGCTCCTGCTCATCATCTGGATGTCCACGGTCTTTCTGCAGATGCCGGCCCATGGCGAACTCGCCGAGAAATTCGACCCAAAGGTGGCGCAGCGGCTGGTGCAGTCCAACTGGTTACGCACGATTGCCTGGACCATGCGCGGCGTGGTCGCCGTGGCTATGTTTTTCCGCCTATGAAGAATCTCGAGAAAAATTCGGGCCGGGTCGTGATCATTGGCGCGGGGTGGATCGGCGGCGCTGCGGCAGCCTCTCTGGTGGAAGAGGGCTACGCGGTCGTTGCGACGACGCGCACCGGTCGCCCGCGTGGTGAGCCTCTCCGACCTTCGGCGACGTACAAGGCCTTTGATTTGGCCAGGGATGGGGTCGCGGCGCTTGCAGAGTTGATCGAGGGGGCACACGCAGTGATCGTCTCCTGGGCTCCGGGCGGGCCCGACGCCGATCGTCGCGGGCTTTATCTCGGTGGGGCCGAAGTGGTTGCGCAAGCCTGTGCGCTCGCACCTCCCGCGCGTCTGATTTACACATCTTCGACGTCGGCTCTGCCGGATCAACTCAATCAACTCGAGGAGCTCGATGAAGATTGTGCCGAGTGGCCGACTTCGGAGCGGGGGCGACTACAACGAGACGCCGAAGAGGTGATTCTCACCGGGGCGGCCAGAGCCAATGTTCCCGTGGCGGTGCTGCGCCTTGCCGGTCTGTATGGGCCGGGCCGAGAGCTCGGCCGGATCTATCGGCGGGACCCCGAAGCGGTGATTCCCGGCAGTGGTTGCGCCCCGACCAATCTGGTCCACCGAGACGATGTCCTCCAGGCGATTCGAGCTGCGCTGGAACTTCCGGCAGCATGGTCGGGGGTCATCCATGTTTGTGCGGATGACCATCGTACCCGGCGTGAAATTTTTGCCGAGGTCGCTCGCCACGAGGGACGCCCAGCACCTGTTTGGGAGCTCCCGCCCGAGCCCGTTTCCGGGAAGTCGGTCGGGAACCGTGGGTTGCGCGAGGTTCTGGGGGTCAGCTTGATCCACCCGGATCACGACATCGGAGTGGGTTGAGCACCGGACCGACAGCGCGGCCGGTCGCCTCCGCTGCGACCCTTCGCAATCAGGCTTTGGCGCGGGCGGCTGCGCGACAGATGCCGTCGATAATCTGTGGCCAGAGTGGCCGCGGCATATCGTGCCCCATGCCCTCGAGCGTCAGGAATTCAGAGCCCGAGATGGCTTCATGGGTGGCCTGGCCCGAGGCGATCGGGATCAAGGGGTCCTTGTCGCCATGGATGACGACTGTCGGTACTGTCAGTTTTTGCAGGCGTTCGGTGCGGTCGCCATGGGCGGCGACCGCGGCAAGCTGTCGGGCTGTGCCGGTCGGATGGAAAGCACGGTCGTAGCCGCGCGCGGCGCGTGCTGCGAGAAACTCGTCGGTCGGTGGAAAGTCAGGCGAGCCGATCACACGATCGCGACGAATCGCTTCCGTGATAAACTCGTCCCGAGTCTCGGGCGGAGGTGTGGCCAGAACGGCCGCCGCGTCGGGCGTCGGCCCGGGCAGGCCGGGGCGCCCCGTGGTCGACATGATCGAGGTCAGGCTGCGCGTGACATCAGGGTGGTTGATGGCCATGGCTTGGGCAATCATGCCACCCATCGACCCGCCGGCGATATGGGCCCTTTCGATGCCCAATCCGCGGAGGAGACCCACGCAGTCGTCGGCCATATCGTCCAGTGTGTAGGCCGAATCGACCGGAAGCCCGGCCATGCCGTCGAGAAAGACCTTGGCGACATCGGGGACACCGGCCTCATCGAACCAGGTGGACAGCCCGACATCGCGGTTGTCGAAGCGGATGACATGGAAGCCTCGCGACGCCAATCCGTTACAAAAATCGTTTTCCCAGAGGATCATCTGGCCGCCGAGCCCCATGATCAAAAGGATGGTTTCGTCGTTTTTGTCGCCGAAGGTATCGTATTCGAGACTGACCGCACCAAGGTTCATTTTTGCCATTTTCATCGCTCCTTCGTGGGCGGCGATCCTTCGTGGCTGCCGCGTTGGGTTTTGCCTACCATGTGCTCTGCGAATTTACCGCTCGGGTCTTCCGCCGAGGCGTTCTGGCGCGAAAAGCCCTTCCGGACTTGCGAATCGGTGTCCGGAACAGGAGGGAAAGACTTGGTGATCCGAATGTTACGCCCTCCCTTTCCCCACGCATCTGGCTCGACAGCCATGTGGCTTCTTTTGCTGATGGTGACGTCGTGCGCGACGTCGTGCGCCACTTGGCGATCCATGGGAGCAGCGCCCTCGGGCGAGCGCCTGGCTCGCATGCAGGAATCTCCGCAATTCGATCCGAAGGAGAAAGTTTTCGTCAATGAGCTGCGACACTCCCCAAGCGATGTCGGTTCGGTAGCGTTGGCGGCTCTTACCAATCAGGCACCAACGCGCCCCGACTCCGAACTGCCGCGCGACGAGACTTTGTCGCAACGCTTGCGCCGTCCCGCCGGGAACGATCTTGCGGTGAGCTTGATCGGCCATTCGACCGTGCTGATCGAGCTCGACGGTCGCCGCGTGCTTACGGACCCGATTTTTTCCGAACGCGCTTCGCCCTTCAGTTGGGTGGGGCCGGAGCGGTTCGTCGCGCCGGGCGTTTCGCTCGAAGAGTTGCCCGACCTCGACGCGGTACTGATTTCCCACGATCATTACGACCACCTGGACATGGCATCGATTCGCGCGCTCAACCGGCCCGGGCTGCGATTCTTCGTGCCGCTTGGGGTAGGAGCGCATCTCGAACTTTGGGGTATCCCGCCAGACCAGATCGAGGAGATGGACTGGTGGGAGGAGCGGGATTACCGGGGGCTCAAAATTGCCTGTGTTCCTTCGCGACATTTCTCCGGCAGGGGACTGTTCAACCGAAATGAGACTCTATGGTCGGGCTGGGTCGTGCAAGGTGGTCAGGAGAGCGTCTATTTCAGCGGGGATACTTCGATGGGGCCGCATTTTCTGGAGATCGGGGAGCGCTATGGCCCCTTCGATATCGCGATGCTGGAGATCGCGGCCTACAACCAGAGATGGACGGACTCCCATCTGGGCCCCGAGCAGGCAGCGCAGGCTTTTCGTATGTCCCGCGGTCGTCTGATGGTGCCGATTCACTGGGGCACCTTTTCGCTTGCACTGCATGGTTGGACCGAACCGGTGGAACGCATACAGCGAGCGGCAGATGCTGACGATATTCATCTGGTCATCCCGAAGACCGGAGAAACCGTCCGTGCGGATTCGCCACGAACCGTGGGCGCCTGGTGGCCCGCGCTGGCCTGGCAAGGAGCGGCCGAGGCGCCGATCATTTCCTCGAATCTGCCGATCATGATCCAGCCCCCACCCTTGCAGCCCCGCGTGCGTGCACGAACCGAGGCACCTTGATGTCGGTTCACCCCAAAAAACTACAGGGCAGTAAATGGACGGCGTGCGAGCCACAAAACAAGGAGAAGCATTTTGTGGTGGTCCGGACCTTGCCGCGCGAGGGGCCTGCGGTCACGGCCGTCCTCGAAGCGGTCGTCACGGGTGCGGAGTATGAGGTCCCATGGCGCGATTTGCGAGATCCGGCAGTGTGGAAGGCCGGTTGGCAATAGTCGATCAGACGGCCTGCGCGTTTTCCAGCACTTCGGTCGCCCGCAACCCATCGTTCTGGTCGACGGGAAAGGCCGTCTTCTCCGTCAAATGATGCAGGAAGACTTCCAGTTCGCGAGCGTAGGAGGGGCCGAACCGCGCAACGAATTCCGGCGCGCCGGATGCCGTCGGGGGTAGCGGAAAGATCTGCTTTTGCGGGGCGCGGTCGCGCCCGAATGCCTCCGCAAGAACCTCACGGTCATTCTGGTGAAATTCGCCCACGTGGACCATGCCTTCCTCTCCATAGACCCAAGTTTCGCAGCGATAGCCAGCGACATGATTGCGACTGACCTGAATCTGCCCGATCGCCCCTTCGCCGAGTTGGAACTGGAGCAAGGCATCGTCGAAATCTTCGTCGACATTCGTCAGGGCATGGCTGTAGATACGGCTGCCGGTATGGCGAATATGAGATGGTTTTTGTCCGGAAAGCCAAAGGAGTTCGTCGACGTTATGGATGGCCATATCCCGCAGAAGTCCGGGGGTCTGGTAGCCAGTGGGCATCAGATTTGAGTCTTCGAGGATCGAGACAAATTTGAAGGGACGGCCGATGCGCCCTTGGTCGATCATGGATTTCGCCCACTGCAGAGGTGCATCAAAGCGTCGCTGAAAAGCGAGCATCAGAGCTTCCGGGTGGTGGGCATTGAGGAAATGAGTGAACTCGCGGTCGCCGGCCGGAGAATCTGTCAGAGGTTTCTCCAGCAGGACGCGACAGCCGGATTCGACCAGGGCTTTGGCATTGGAATAATGGCTCGCCGTGGTGGAGCCCACAATCGCCCCGGCAATCGTCATCTCCTCCAGAAGTTGGTGGACCGACGGGAAGCTGCGAACGGGTGCGCCCTGTTGTTCGGAGAGGGCACGGGCTGCGGCCTCGCGGCGCTCTTCGCGTGGCTCCACGATGGCGGCCAGTGCCACGGGTGCGCCGCTGACCGCCATCGCCAGACAATTTCGGGCATGGACCTCGCCGATTCGGCCGAAGCCGATGATGGCTATGGGTAAGGTTGGCACGGGGGCGTCTCGGGGTAAGTTTCGGGGTAAGTTTCGGGTGATTTTCGGGCGAGTTTCGGGGGCGCGTCTCGGGCCTGCAGCTCAGCGCTGCGGGTCGCTCTGGTAGATCGCGATTTCGGGAAAGGCGTTTTCTTCGAGGTAGCTGAGGTAACGAGTGTCCTGGCGCAGATAGGTCTGGAAGAAGGCAACGCCATAGTGGTTCAGTAGCTCCCACACTTCCGTGGCTTCGAGAAATTCGAAAGTGCTGCCGTCGGCGAATCGCTCCCCCTCGCCGCAACCATCGGCGTTGCCGATGCCGAGGCCCGTATAGCATGAGATGGTCGGGCTGAAGTGTCCGGCATCCGGGAGTTCGGCCAGAAATTTCGGTCCCTTCGTTGTGGCATAGGTGTTTCGGATGCGCGCGTTGCCGTCGAGTCCGATGGTTTTGTCCTCGCTGGCCAGAAGAAGAAACGTAGGCGTGTCGTAGTCCTCGGAGATCGGAGCGGTCAGGACCTGAGGGAGCACGGCGACGATGCGGTCATCCCGGTCTGCGGCCGTCACCACCGTGAAGGCGCCAAACGACATCCCCGAGGCGCCAACGCCAACGGTCGTGTCGATCCACTCGTGAAACAAGGCCTCGGGATCATCGTTCGTACGCAACATCTCGTCGAGTAAAAAGATCACGTCGATGGGGCGATCAATGCTGAGTCCGCTCGGTGAACCGGAGTTGTCGAAGTAGGTGTTCCCCTCGTGGTCGGGTGAGGCCACGATGAACCCATGGCTTGCCAGGTGTTCCATTTGGTCGCCGTTTTGAAAGTTGATCCCGTTGTTGCCGTGCGAGAATAGAATCAGCGGGAAGGGCCCGTCCATCGCCAACTCGGCGTCCCTCACGGCACGCAGGGTCAGCGTGGAACTCGCGGCGAGAAAGGCCAGATCTTCCGGCAGGTAGCTCTCGGCCGAGGCGGGCTCGGCATCACGAGCTGCCTCGTTGGCCGGGTACCAGACATTGGTGAGAAGGGTTCGATCGCGGCTTTCATCGAAGAAGACCACTTCCGTGATACCGATCGGGTAGGGCCCGAGCACACCCGGGTCAAGCACGGGGCCGTTCCCCTGGTTGTCGCTGTCGGCGCAGCCAGCGACGAGTAGCAGCGGCAGAACGAAAACAGTCAGAGATTTCTGTAGAATTGACTTCTGTGGCGTTCGGAGATCGATCATTCTCCTACGCTAACAGTAAAACAGCCTCGCCGGTAAGGCGAGGCTGTTTTGGCGAAAGCGAAGGTCGGTCCTATTTTTTGCAGCTCATTCCGCGTGGGCCGTTGCCGCAAGAATCCATTTCCGCTTGCCGGTCGATATCCCCGGTGGCGATGCGGATTTTCAGCGGGCCGCTCAGATTCACCAGTTCGCTGTTGTCCAGTCGGCCCTGCTCGATATAGACCTTGTAATCGCCGGACTGCGAGGATTTGCTCACCGCCGGGACGAATCGAACGCGTGGTTTCTCGTAGATGTCGATGATCTTTCGGCAATTGATTATGCCTTTCCCGCGTGGGGACATGGTGCAGTCGCCCTTCTCGAAGAGATTGATCTTCTCCAGCCCCGATCCCGTCGTTATCTTGATATAAAGCCCGGTTTCGGAGGTATCGATGACATCGAAAAGTCCAAACCCTCCAAGCCCGGTCTGGACCAGGCCCTTGGCGCGGAAGTAACCGGGTTTGTCGCCACCACGGCGAATCAGAGCCCTGCTCAGCTCGAATCTCGAGTCCTCGGGATCGCAGAGATCGGGGATGCCATCGTCGTCAAGGTCGGGCCCATCCGGGCAGCGGCAGAGTCCGAGAGTGCATTGATCATTTTCCGTGCCGATGGTTTCATCGTCGCAGACCGTCTCGTCATCCACCCATTCATCTTCGGGGCACTCCGCGTTGAGGCCGTCGCAGCTCTCTTCGATATCGCATGCGGCATCGATGCCGGTGATGATCTCGCGGCAGACAACGTCGCTACCTTTGACCTCGTCGGTCGGGCACGCGGCCGCGCTGCCTGTGCAATTCTCGACGATATCGCATTCGCCGCCACTGCCGCGGCATTCGGTCGCGCTGTCGGCAAAGGCATCGGCGGGACAACTCGCACTGCTTCCGGTGCAGGTTTCGGCGACGTCGCAAATATCGCTTTTTGCGCGGCACGTGGTCGCGCTGTTCTTGAATCCGTCGGCCGGGCAGCTTTTGGCTGCGCCGTCGCATGTCTCGGCCACATCACAGATGTCGGCCACGTCGCGGCAGGTAGCGCTGCTGTCAGCGACTGCATCCGCCGGGCAACTCGCGCTGCTTCCGGTGCAGGTTTCAGCGACGTCACAAACATCGCTTTTTGCGCGGCAGGTCGTCGTGCTGTCCTGAAATCCGTCAGCAGGACAGCTGATGCTCGTGCCGTCACAGGTCTCGGCTACATCGCAGACGTCCGCGGCGTTGCGGCAGGTGGTGCCGCTTGTGGCGACAGCGTTCGCAGGACAGGTCCCGGAGCTGCCGGTGCAGAATTCTTCCGCATCGCAGAGGTCGGCGCTGTTGCGGCACGAGGTTGCACTGCTGGCAAAGGTATCCGCGGGGCAATTGGCGCTGCTGCCCGAGCAGAACTCTTCGGCATCACAGATGCCCGAAGCCGATCGGCAACTGGTGGAACTGTTGACGAAAGTATCGGCCCCGCAGGTCGGCGAAGTCCCATCGCAGGTCTCGGCGATGTCGCATTGGCCATTCGAGGCCCGACAAGTCGTGCCCGAAGTGGCCAGAAGATCCGCCGGGCATGTCGCGCTATTTCCGGAGCAGGTCTCGGCGATATCGCATGCGCCGCCGCTGTCGCGGCAGGTCGTTGCTGCACTCGCAAAGGTGCACGAGGATGTGCAGCAGCTTCCGAGTTGTCCGTTGGCGCTACCAAGGTCGCAGGATTCGCTGCCGGTGGGGGAACCGTCACCGCAGACATCCGGGATGTTTACGGTGATCGTCACGAAGTGTCCGTCCTCGCTCCGGTTACGGTTGCCCACGCCGCCGTAATCGTCGGCGCTGGCACCGCTCAGACCGATGTTGGCACCGCCGCGCACGGCACACTCGTTGCCTGCGTACCAGCGCTTGCCGTCAGATTTACATCGGCTGTTCCAGGAAAAATTGAGTTGGTAGGCCTGCGGTGATCCATTGCCGTTGCCGGCAATTACCATGGTGTTGCTGCTGTCGAAGGTAACGTTCTTGCTGCTGCCGGTGTTCCCGATATCCCCGGGATTTCCTCCGTTGAGCGACCCGGATTGCACGCTGCCTCCGGTTTGGCTGGCGTTCATTTGGTCCACGTACGCCTTGGCCCGGTAACCATTGTCGTCGACGGTGGTCAGCGCGCCCTTCCAGCGGGTTTGTACCGTTATGGTGTAGCCAGCCGGGGCCGTTACCGAGAAGTTGATTTTGTAGGACGAGTTCATGGAGACTTCACGGTCTTTGTTCCAAGTGCCGGTGTCGGCAGCAAGTCCCCATTCGTAGCGGACATCGATGCTGGTATCGGTATTGTTGCTGCTGATCCCCGAGGTCCGTTTTCCGTCGGGAGACCACGAATAGCCGTAGCTCTTGTCCCCGCTGGATTGGTTCGTGACCGAGACGCCGCTGACCTGCGCCCGGGCTGCCGGGCTCCAGAGAAACGCAGTGAGAAGGAGGGTGGCGGTCACGGCGAGTCGAGAGGGTCGGAAAGTTCTCATGGATCAACTCCAGTTTGTCGGGGCCTTTATTCGTATCGGCTCAATTGGAAGTAGAATGTGGCAGGACGCCGCCGCGATCATAGCGCGCTTGCCAATGCGGGTGCAATCAAAATGCAAGGCGGGCAGCAAGTTCTGGAAATTGGACGCGAACGCGGGAGCAGAAAAATTTTTCGCAACGATTTTTGCTGATTGACGCGGCGTGTTAACCGTCCCGTGGCCAAGCGGAGAAGTTTTGCGAGCCGGCGAATGTGATTGCCGGCGGTGTGCCGCGGAAGCCGCTTATGATTTCGTCGCGGGGTTGGTTGGCCGGCGCGCTAGCTTGTGGGCAGAACCCGGCCGCGCTCGGTTGGATCGAAAATTCGCAGCAGATCGGAGAAGGTCTTTTGCGCCAGATCTTGCGTCCGCGCAATCTGGCGCGTGGTTTCTTCCAGGATTCTCTCGGGGCAAAGATCATTTTCGAGATCGGCAATTTCACCGAGCAGATCGGGAATGCGCAGCCAGCGCTCGATCATGGGCTGGTCCACCTCAAGATGAAACTGCAAACCGTAGATCCGATCGCCGAACCGAAATGCCTGATTCTCGCACTCGTCGCCGCGTGCCAGAAGTGTTGCGCCGCTGGGCAGAGAAAACGTATCGCTATGCCATTGGAAGATTCGTTCCGTCTCCCGGAAATGTCGGAGGAGCACGTCCTGACGTCCAGCTTCGGTCAGCGAGATATCCGACCAGCCTATTTCTTTTTGTCGAGCCGGGCCGACATTGGCTCCCAATTCTGCGGCAATGATCTGCGCGCCAAGGCAGATGCCCAGGACGGGAATCTGCAGCTCCAAAGCGCGGCGCACCAGCGCCTTTTCAGTGTGGATATGGGGATGGGTGTCGGCCTGGCCGACATTCATTGGCCCCCCCAGCAGGATCAGGCCGGCGTAGCCCTCCAGATTCGGCTGCTCGTCCGGATTGCGGCCGAAATTTACGTAGCGAACCCGAAATCCCTGCGCCCGGACCATGGGATCCAGCGTACCCAGAAGTTCATGGGCGACGTGTTGGCAGACGAGTAGTTTTCGCATGGAAATGCAGCCCCCGCGGGCTGAGCATCACTCTGAAGTATTTTCCTTTCCAATTCCATCGTCTTTCGGAAACATCGGAGCATCTGGACGCCCACAGGTGGTAAAGGTTAAGGAAGCCGGGAGGGCTCCTTTGAGGAAAAGCTGATGGCCGAAACATATGCAGAAGAATCGTTTCGGAAAGAGACCAGAGGCGGAGGCTTCTTCTGGGCGGGATTGCTCGGGCTACTGGTTTTGGGGAGCATTCTGGGTCTGCTGGTTGGTGATGGCGACCTCGGAGACCCGGCCCTGCGCGATGCGTTCCTGCGATTGCGGGCCTGGCGGTTGGGGAATACCGTTCTGACCGGTGCGGCGCTGGCGGTTGGCGGGGTCCTTGTGCAGGGCCTCTTTCGAAACCCTCTGGCGAGTCCCTCGATCATCGGGACAACCGCCGGCGCCAGCCTCGGCGGGATCGCAGTTCTGCTGCTTTGGGACCTTCTCCTGATGGGCGGGGCGGTGGCCTGGCTTCCGCGCGAATTGGTTGTCCCCGCCGGTTGTCTTCTGGGCGCGCTGCTCGCTCTGGTCCTCCTCTTGTTTGTGGCGCGCCGCAATCCGGGCATCGTCGCGGTTCTCCTGACCGGCTTTATTCTTTCGAGCTTCTTTCTCAGCATCGCGGGGCTTCTCTCGAGCTTTGCGCAGGAGCGTTGGGAACTCGGCCGCGCCGTTGTGGCCTTCAGTCTCGGGGGGATCGAGTCCAAGGGGGCCCGGCATTTCGCGCTGGCTCTGCCGATGGTGGGGGTGGCGTTCGGCGCGGCCCTCGGTTGGGCCCGGCACCTAGACCTTCTCTTGTCGGGCGAAGAGGAAGCCGCGTCCTTGGGCGTCCCGGTTCGTCAGGTTCGCCGGTGGGCGATCGTCTGGACCGCGACCCTGACAGGCGCGGCGGTGGCCATCGGGGGTAATATCGGTTTTGTCGGATTGGTCGTTCCTCATGCGCTGCGGCCTTTTGTCGGGACCGAGCACCGGAAGCTGATCCCGGCGGCCCTGGTGGGAGGGGCCACCTTTCTGGTTTGGGCTGATGTTCTCGCGCGGTCCCTGCCGGGGATCAGCCAGATTCCCCTGGGCGTGGTCACGGGGTTGATTGGTGCGCCGGTGTTTCTGGTCTTGTTGGCGCGGAGCTATCGCGCCGGGGAGGTCCTGTGACTTCGGGGCTGTCGGTGCGCGGCCTTTCGGCCGGTTACTCGCGGGACGCGAATGTCGTCGACGAGGTTGCGTTCGAGGCGCCTCGCGGTCGAGTAACGGCTCTGCTGGGCCCGAATGGCGCGGGCAAAAGTACCCTGCTCAAGGCTGTCCTCGGTTTATTGCCCAGCACCGGTGCGGTCCTGCTCGACGGAGATTCCGTGGCCGATTGGCCCGCCGGACTGCGGGCGCAGCGGATCGCCTACGTGCCACAGCAGTCGCTGCTCACCGCAAGGCTGTCGGTGCGGTCGGTGGTGGGGATGGGCCGGTTTGCGCGAGAAAGAGTTTGGTCGTCGCGTGGGAAAGAGGATCGCGACGCGATTCAAAAGGCTCTGGACCAAGCCAATGTCGCCCATCTGGCCGAGCGTGCCTTCCCCGAGATCTCGGGTGGTGAACGGCAACGAGTTCTTCTGGCGCGTGCGTTGGCGACAGGCGCACGGACCTTGTTGCTGGATGAACCGACCAGTTCGCTGGACGTGCGTCAGGTGCTGTCGCTCCACGCTGTCGTGCGCGAGTTGGCGCAGCAGGAATTCTGTTTGCTGCTCGTTCTGCATGATCTGGATGAAGCACGGAAACATGCTGACCGTGGCGTTCTGCTGGAGGCCGGTCGGGTGCACCTGGAGGGGCCGATTGCGGAAGTGGTTCATGCCGATCCGATTCGTCGTGTCTATGGCGTCGAAGTTCATGAGGGGGGCGGGTTGGGTTTTTCCCTCCCGGAAGAGATTTGATGCGCACCGAGCTCGCCAATCTTGGAGCGCTACTGGTTTGTCTGGCGGTTGGCGTGTCCGCTGCGCTGAATATCGCCCCCGAAGCTCCTTTGCGAGTGTTCCCGCTTGTCGGGCACGAGGCCGGATCGCCAACCGTGGAGTGGACTACGGATGCCCGCGGGGTCGCGGTCCCGATCGCAGACTATCGGAGGATCGTCTCTCTGAATCCGGTCGCCGACCACCTCCTGCTGCGAATGATCCGGCCGGAACGTTTGGTGGGAGTCACCGCCCATACCGCACGGGACCACCCCGAGGGTTGGCGTTTCGGGGCCCGCGCTCAGGTCGGAACCTCGCGCGATATCGAGCAAGTTCTGAGTTTGCAGCCGGACCTGGTGATCGCCTCCCGGTTCTCGGAAGAGGCGTATATGGCGCGACTGCGAGAGGCGGGCGTTGTTGTTTTCGATCTCGGAGACACGCGAAATGCCGAGACGACGGTCGCGAATATGGAAGCATTGGGAGCCTTGTTGGGGGAGTCCTCGCGTGCCGAGAAATTGTCGGCCTCCTACCGACGCGAACTTGCAGCGCTGACGCGGGCGGCAGCCCGCGGGGCGACATTCTCGGGGATGTATCTGACGAATGTCGGTGAGAGTTGGTTCGGCGGCACGCAAGGCTCAAGCTATGGCGACTTGCTGCGACTATCGGGCATCGAGGATCTGGCCGCGGCGCACGGCTACCGGGATTGGCCGCAATTCTCTCGGGAACAGATTCTCAGCCTGTCGCCCCCGCTGGTCGTCACGCGGGTGGGTGGCCGTGATGCGCTCTGCGGCGACCCGGTTTTGTCAGCAGTTCCGGCATGCGCGCCTGCTGGACGGGTGATCGAAATGCCGAGCGGCTATGATAGCGATCCGGGTCTGGGCCTGGTGCAGGCAATCGCCACTCTGCAATCGCTGCTGCGCCAAGAGGACTCGACCGAAAGGGACCCCTAGTCGAAGGTGGTGGCTTCCAGCCGGCTAATCAGTCGCTGGAGGGAAGCGCTTTGGCTTCCTTGAGACCCATGGGTTCGCCACCGCAACGCAAGTCACAGGCTCCCGGTTTGCTCACCAGAACTTCGACGGATTCGTCGGCAGATTTGTAGCGCTTGCCCAGTTGGACCTGAGCTTCACCGGGGTTTGTTCCTGCCGGAAATTCCGCCCCGGAATCTTTCTGGAGCAGGAGTGTACCGCCGTCGCTCAAGTCGGCATCGCCGCCTTTGGTCACGATGATCTGAACTCCGCTGGGTCCGACGTAAATTTTTCCGAGCTGTGCAGGCATGCCTTTGATCTCCTCTTGCAAGCGTCGACGGGCGACACCGGGGTCTTTTGCCGGGGGTCAGTTCCCCTGTGGCGCGGTTGCCATCAGCGCCTTGGCGGCCGATTCGTCGAGACGCTCGGCTTCGTCGACCAGCATGACCGGGATATCGTCTTCGATCCGGTACTTCAGACGGGACTCCGGGCAGAACAAGAAGCCCTCGTCGGCGAAATAAACGAGTGCCTGTTTGGATTCCGGGCATACCAGAATGTCGAGAAGTTCCTGACTTAGGGCCATGATCTGCTGATCTCCTCCGTAAAAACGGTCTGTTCGGCTCTAGAAGACCCATGCGGGCGATGCAAGCCGGAGGGCCCGTGGTGCCCGCCAATCCAGAGGTTTCCGGGTTGGCCCGGGTCAGGGTTGAGGCATCTGAAAGCGCGTGTTAATTCCACCCGTTCCTCACGTATTTTCTGGAGAGATTCGAGATCATGGCCAAGTGTCAACTTACAGGTAAGCAGCGTCTTGTGGGCAATAATGTCTCGCACGCGAATAATAAGACCAAACGGGTGCAGAAGGCGAACATCCAATGGAAGCGCCTCTGGGTGCCGGAAGAGGAGAAATTCGTCCGTCTTCAGGTGTCTGCCCGAGCGATGCGCACGGTAACCCGAATGGGTCTGTATGCGTTCATCAAGAAAAACGGTCTGCGATACAAGGACTTCGGGCTGGTGGGCCCGGCGAACTAGGCCCCCTCAACCCGGCCTCCGGAAAAGCGAAGCATGGAAAATTCATACCACAGCAGAGACAGAGATCGTGACAGCGACGGGGATAGCCGCGGAGGCGGTTTCCGCAGGCGTTCCAAGCCCCGGCCGCCCAAGGATCTGAAATTCGACTTCAAGGATGCCGAGACGCTGAAATCGTTCGTCTCGGAAAGCGGCAAGATTGTTCCTCGCCGTGTGAGTCGTTTGAGCGCCGAGCAGCAGCGTCAGTTGACCCGAGCGGTCAAGCGCGCCCGCCAAGCCTCGATCATGCCCTTCTCGCGGGGCTGATTCCTCCCACCAGAGCCCGTCCCGCCCATGATTTGCAGGGCAGGGCGTTTCGCCACGGGAAGCCAATCCGGTGGCTTGGAAGGCTCGGCCAGGGCCTGCTGTTCTCACGCAGGTCGTATCGTGAGACCAGCCTCACGAATCATGTCGGTCGAGATTTCGAAGTCGTCGGCCCACCGGTCCGGAATTTCGCAACTGGCGGGGTAGATGATCTCGTCCACGCCACTCTGAATCAGAGATCGGGCGCAGCGGGTGCAAGGCGGCCACGTCACGTAGGCCGAGCAACCTTTCAGGCTGACGCCGATCCGGGCGGCGTGCATGATGGCATTCTCTTCGGCGTGGCAGATCAAAGGGTACTTCTGCTCGCGGTCCTTGAGACGTTCTTCGTTGTCCTCGATGCCGCGAGGGAATCCATTGAATCCGGTCGAGCGAATTTCTCGATCCTGACCGACGACCACGCAGCCGACCTGGGTTGAAGGGTCTTTGCTCCAGCCAGCGATATGCCTGGCGAGCTCGAGAAATCGCAGGTCCCACTTGGTACTCATGCAAAGGTGGGTATCAGCCCCCGGTGAGCGCCGCAAAAGCGCCCCCGGGGGGTGTCCCGGTGTGGATTCTCAGAACGCGTAGCGAAAGCCGGTGTTCAGGACGACCATATTGAGATTCTGATTGGTCTCAAAAGAACCCCCTTCGGGAAGAAGCCCACCCACTTCGATATGCCAGCCCCAATTCTTGTGGAGCATGATGTCGACGCCAGCGGCGATCCGGCCGACGAAGTTATAGTTGGTCTCCGAGACCCGAATGTTCCCCAGATGTTCCTGGAGGTTGGCCGCCTGGAATCCGATGCCTCCCAGAACGTAAGGCTGGACCCAATCCAGAGGCAAAATTGCCTTTATATTGAAGGTGGTTGCTGTGGTGCGGATGGCGTTGCGGAGCGTCGCGTTGGACCCGATACTTCCCTTGGCACGGAAGCGGTTGATGAAATCCACGTTGGCTTCGGCCGCGAGGAAGCGATTGAACCGGTAGCCGCCACGGGCGTTGAATCCCATCCCGGAGTGCCAATTCCCGTCATTGTCGCCGATATTGTCGCCAAAGCTCGGCCAGGCATGCGAGATCCCGATGCCCAGATAGCCGCCCGCCCGGTTGTGATCGACTGCCGTGGTTTCATGGTTGTCGGCGAGAACTGGCGTCGCTCCGAGGAGAACCGCGATCGCGACCAGCACCATCTGTCGATAAAAAACCTTCATTGATCTTCCTTCATTTCGCAGGACGGTCCCACCTGCGGAGCAGCAGGTCAAGCGCGGGGAACCGGCGCCGCGGCCGTTTCAAAGGCGAGGCCTTGGCTGCGAATCTGCTGGGGGGCCGGTCTACGGGTAGCTAATTTTCCCAAGTCTTTTCAGTTATTTGAAGGGTGCCCTGTGTGCCGTCGTGCGGGTTGCGGAGCCACCGTTCGAGTGGTCGGGGCGGACCGTTCGGGCACCCGAAGCGGGTGTTCGGAGGCGTTCTCCCGCAAACTTGCTGGAAACGCGTTGGTCCCCGGAGGTTTTCAGTCGCACTTGGCGCGGGGTCCGTTAGAGTGCAGAGGGATATGCCCAGCCAGGAAAAAAGCTTCTCTGCGCCGCCGTCGGAGCTGGATCTGCCTCGTCTGGAACACGAGATTCTCAAGTTCTGGAAAGAACAAAAGGTCGTCGAGCGGAGCATGGAGCCCGAAGGGAAAGACGCGGCCGAGAGACCGGCCTTTGTCTTTAACGACGGACCTCCCTTTGCCACCGGCTTGCCCCATTATGGGCATTTGCTCGCCGGTACGATCAAGGACGTCATTCCCCGCTATCAATCGATGAAGGGCTATCAGGTCGAGCGTCGTTTTGGATGGGATTGTCACGGACTGCCGATCGAGAGTCTGGTCGAGGAGGAACTCGATGTGCACGGTCGCGCGGAAATCGAAGCGCTCGGCGTGCCCGCCTTCAATGAGCATTGCCGCAAGAACGTCCTCCGCTTCACCCGGGAGTGGGAGCAGGTGGTCACCCGCATGGGTCGCTGGGTCGACTTCGAGAATGACTACAAGACCATGGACCGAAGTTTCATGGAATCCGTGTGGTGGGTCTTTCGCCAACTTTGGGACAAGGGACTGATCTACGAGGGGCATCGCGTGCAGCCGGTTTCCCCCGCCCTCGGGACGACTCTGAGCAACTTCGAAGTGGCGCAGGGGCCGCAGGAGCGCGATCCCGCAACTCGTAAAGACGGTCATAAGCGGCGTCAGGACCCCAGCGTCACGGTGCGCTTTCAGCTCGAGGACGAAGAGGCTTCTCTTTGGGCCTGGACGACGACGCCGTGGACTCTGCCCAGCAATCTCGCTCTCGCGGTTCACCCTGATGTGGAATACGTGAAAGTACGGGTCGTGGACTCCGGGGAGATCGCCTATGCCGAGCCGGGGCGACTCGCCGACTACCAGGCACGCGAGCGAGTCGGGGCCACCGAGGAATTGGCGCGGGTGCGCGGCGCGGATCTGGTGGGGCGACACTACGTTCCCGTTTTGCCCTATTTTGCAGATCAGGCCGAGGCAAGCGACGGCAGCCGTCAGGCCTTTCGTGTCGTCGCGGCCGATTATGTGACCATCGATTCGGGCACCGGGATCGTCCATCAGGCACCGGCTTTTGGCGAAGACGATTATGCTGTGGGACGTAAGGAGGGACTGCCTCTGGTCAATCCCGTGACCATCAACGGTGTTTTTGATTCCACCGTTCCGGATTTCGAGGGTCTTTTCGTCAAGGATGCCGAGAAGGGCATTCTGGACAAGCTCAAGCAGGGCGGTCGTCTGGTGGATCAAGATGTGATCATGCACCCCTATCCGCATTGCTACCGGACCGATCAGCCTTTGCTCTATATGGCGCAGAGTACCTGGTTCATGCGGGTGGAAGATCACCGCGACGAGCTTTCCCGCAACAATGAGGACATCCGTTGGGTGCCCGACCATGTGGGACGCTCTCGTTTTGGAAACTGGTTGGAGAACGCCCGCGACTGGAATTTGAGTCGGAATCGTTATTGGGGAACGCCGCTACCCATCTGGCGCTGTGATGAGAATCCGAGCGAGATGGTTTGCATCGGGTCGTGCGCGGAGTTGGAAACGCTCGCAGGATTGGAAGCGGGCTCGATAGTGGATCTCCATCGCGAGTATGTCGACGATATTACCTTCCCGTCACAGGCCACGCCGGGCGGCACCATGCGCCGGGTCCCGGAAGTCTTCGACTGCTGGTTTGAATCGGGCTCGATGCCCTATGCCCAGAATCATTACCCGTTTGACGAGGACAAGCGGTCCTATGTCGAGGACCATCTCCCGGCGGATTTCATTGCCGAAGGCTTGGACCAGACACGAGGTTGGTTCTACACCCTTCACGTTTTGGCGAATGCGCTTTTCGGCCGACCTGCTTTTCGCAACGTGATCGTCAACGGACTGATCCTTGCCGCGGATGGCAAGAAGATGAGCAAGCGCCTGAAAAACTATCCGGATCCCGCGGAAGTTATCGAGCGCTATGGTGCCGATGCGCTGCGCGCCTATATCATCAATAGTCCAGCGGTGCGGGCCGAGCCGATGCGTTTCGGTCGCGACGCGCAGGACACCGAAGGCGAGGGCGTTCGCGAGATGGCGCGCACGGTGATTCTCCCTCTCTGGAACGCTTATAATTTTTTGGTGACCTACGCGCGTGCCGATGGTTGGTCCCCGAGCACAGAGCCGACAGCGTCCTCGAGTACCAACGAGTTGGACCAGTGGATCCTGTCGCGCCTGCAAAGCTACGTGGCGGCGATGGGCGAAGAATTCGACGCCTACCGGCTTTACAATCTGGTGCCTGCCTTCGTCGAAATCTGCGAGGACCTCAATAACTGGTACATCCGCCGCGGGCGGCGCCGTTATTGGCGCAGCCGGGAAGAGGGCGGTGCGGACAAGGAGAGCGCTTATCAGACGCTGTACGAGGTCCTGGTGACGCTGACGCGCTCGATTGCGCCGATCCTGCCGTTCTTCAGCGAGTTCCTGCACCAGCGCTTGGTCGTCGAGGCACGGGCCGCCTCGGCCGATGAAGGCTCTTCGGTGCATCTCGAATCCTACCCGTCGGTGGTTGCCTCCAGCATCGATACGGATCTGGAAGCCTCCATGGCCACGGCGCGGCGAGTGGTCGGGCTCGGGCTCAGCCTGCGCGAGAGGGAACGGATCGGCGTGCGTCGCCCGCTTCCGGCCTTGACCGTTGCGAGTCCTGACCCAGCGATGCGGGCTGCCGTCGAGCGCCATCTATCGCATATCGTCGGCGAACTGAATGTGAAGACGGTCGCTGTCGTTGAAGCTGATGAAGATCTGATTCAAGTCAGTGCAAAGGCGAACTTCAAGAAGTTGGGCAAGCGGCTGGGCAAGCAAATGAAGCCGGTTGCCGACGCCATTGCCGCCCTGAGTGCCGAGGATGTGCGTCGTCTGATGGAGGGAGCGACTCTGGAGGTTCTGGGCGAACCCGTCGCGGGGGATGATCTTCTGATCCAGCGCGAGCCCTTGCCGGGCTTGGTCGTGGAGAGTGAGGCGGGGGTCACCGTGGCACTCGATACCGCAGTCGATGAGGCCCTGCTCCGCGAAGGTCTGGTGCGGGAACTGATCAACCGTGTGCAGGCACTGCGCAAAACGGCTGGCCTGGAGGTCAGCGACCGGATCCAATTGCGAGTGGTCGCCGCCGGCGAGTTGCAGAATGCGCTCGGGCAGGAAGATTTCTCCAGTATCCTGAGGACGGAAACGTTAAGTCAGGAACTGATTCTGGGGACAGGCGCTCCTCTGGCCCATGCCTGCCGGGAAACGATCGACGAGATAGCCGTGGAGATCTCGATTCAGGTATTATGATCCATGAGGGGCCGATCAAGCGCCCCACACGAGGCTTTCCTCTACCGCGGGACATTCGGGGCGGGGAGGGAGCAGGAGAAACATCATGAAGAATGACCCAATGGAAAATAGAGAACGAGTTGCAGGCGAAGTCGCGCGAGTGGCTCCCGTGCCGCTTCTCGAAATTCGCCCCGAGGCGGAAAAGGTCCGACGCGCCCTTCTGGAGCGCGGGCTGGAGACGCCCATGATCAGCTCGGAGCAGAGCGGATCTGTGAAAAAGGCGGCTCTCGAAAAACGCTTCCGCGAGATTATGGAGATACTCGGACTCGACCTTGCGGATGATAGCTTGAAGGATACGCCGATTCGCATCGCCCGCATGTACGTCGATGAAATCTTTGGCGGCCTCGATTACATGAATTTCCCCAAGCTCACGGTCATCAAGAACAAGATGAAGGTGGACGAAATGGTCAAGGTCCGGAAGATCAATCTCTCCTCGACCTGCGAGCACCATTTCGTCGTAATCGATGGGTTCGCCACGGTGGCTTATATTCCCAGTGATTGGGTGATCGGCCTCTCCAAGATCAACCGGATCGTGCGATTCTTTGCCCAGCGTCCCCAAGTGCAGGAGCGCTTGACCGAACAGATTCTGCTCGCCCTGCAGACGCTTCTTGGCACCAAGGATGTTGCCGTCAGCATCACCGCCACACATCATTGCGTAAAGGCGCGTGGCGTGATGGATGGCAATAGTGAAACTTCGACAACGGCCTTGGGCGGCGCTTTCAAGGCAAATCCGGATACGCGCAAAGAGTTTTTGATGCATCAGTCCTGATGGGCGCGGACGCAGGGTAACGAATCGATAGAACGCATGGAGCACGCTCCCCGAATCCTGAAGATTTCCGAGGTTGGCGCCGCCGAGGTTGGTGGCAAGGCTGCCGGCTTGGCGGATCTCCACCAGATGGGACTGTCGGTCCCCGGAGCATTTGTGATTCTCGATGCCCGGGAAGCTGAATTTCCCGAAGACCTCGAAGAGCATTATGCGGCTCTTGGAAGCGGTGCGGTTGCGGTTCGTTCTTCCGCTATCGGGGAAGACGGACAAGATGCCTCCTTTGCCGGCCAATACGCCACCGAACTGAATGTCCGGGGGGTGGAAGGCCTGCGCCGTGCGATTGGCGTTTGTGTTCGCTCGCTTTCGTCAGCGGCCGTCGATGCTTATCACGACGAGCAGGCCGATGGCGGCAGCGGTCGCATGTGTGTGGTCGTGCAGCGGATGGTCGAGGCCGCAACAGCCGGCGTCCTGTTTACCGCTGATCCGGTATCCGGTCGCCACGATCGGCTGGTGATTGATGCCGTTCGTGGTCTGGGCGAGTCGCTCGTCAGCGGCGATGTGACACCTGACCATTACGTGCTTGCGCCGGACAATGCCGTACTTCGAGTGGATCTCGCCGGCAGCGAGCAGCTGCTTCAAGGCGCGGAAATCGAGGCACTGGCCACCGGAGCGCGAGCCGCAGTCGCGCAGCGCGGGTATCCGCTGGACATGGAATGGGCGATTGATGCAACGGGCGAATTGCATTGGCTGCAGGCTCGCCCGATTACTACCCTGGGCGTGGACCTCGACGACGGATTCACGCCGATCCCGGCGGATCAGGTTGTCACTCGATGCAACGTCGGGGAGATGATGCCGGGGCCGGTCTGCCCTTTGACCTTTTCGACGCAGGGGCGCGCCATCGAGCATGGCATGCAACATATGCTGGTCAACTATGGGGGTCGGCCCGCGATCACCCAGGAGTGGACCCAGATCAACCTCTTCTTCGGTCATATGTTTATCAATATGACCGGTGGACTCGAGGGCGCGCGCTGGGTTTCGCTGACCAGTGCAGAAAGGATCGGTCAGGCACTTTGTGGTCGCCCGGTCCCGGAGTTGCAGGAGCCGGCGAACCCGAAAAGCCTGCCGCGACGTTGGTGGGGTTCGCTACAATTCATACGCTATTGCCTGCGTGCGACGCGGGTGATCGCGGAGTTTGATTCACGCTTTCGACACTTTCATGTCCGTTATCGAGATAATTCGATGGATATGGTCAAGGAGATGGAAAACCAATTCGGCTGGTTGTTGGAAGCCGACGAGGTCCATCTGCGGTCTTCGGCATACTCGGGAGTGATGGAAGGCGTCATCCAGGGCGTCGTCGAGAGAGAGCCGTCCGACGGAACCCCCGAAGCGGCCTCCGCCCAACAGGCCGAGGCCGCGCGACTGCTGGCCGGCGCGAGTTATGTCGAGAGTGCGATGATGGTGTCTCATCTCGATGAGGTGGTCGATGAAATTGCGACGGACCCAGAGGCCGCCGCGCATTTCCGGTCGCTGGCCCCAGAGGACGGTCTTGCCTGGCTGCGGAGCGAAGCTTCGGGTGCTGTGGGTATCAATTTCGATCGTTTCCTCCACCACCACGGGCACCGGGGCTATCGTGAGCTTTGCGTGCGGGAAAAAGCCTGGGCCGACGAACCGGCACAGGTAGTCCGGACCATGCAGGCGTCTGTTCTGGCGCGCTTGGCCGGAAACTACGAAGCAAAGACCGTCGCACCCATCGATCTGGCGGAACTCCCGCGGGCATTGCGCTTTCTTTTACCCCGCGCTCATCTGGCGATCCGGCAACGAGAGCAGACCAAGTCGATGTTGGTCGACGCAACTTATCGCCTGAAATGTGGTTATCGTCATTTGGGGGTCTTGCTGGCTCGTGAAGGGCATCTGCCCGACGAGGATCTGGTATTTTTCTTCTCGCGTGATGAGTTGTCGGCCTTCTGTCGGGCACCGACAGCGGAAGAGGCACTGCGTGCCGAGCACCGCCGCCGCGCACTCGATTTTCAGTCGAAGCTCGAATTCCAGGACGTCTATGTCGGGCGAGCAGCGCCGGTGGATCCCGAGCCTGTCGAGGCTTCCGGCGACGGCCAATACGTTGGCCGTCCGGTGAGTCGCGGAGTGGTCGAGGGAGTTGCTCGCGTCGCGCTGAGTCTGGAAGAGGCCGCAGCTCTGCAGCCGGGCGAGATCCTCATCTCCCATATTACGGATATCGGCTGGACGCCGTATTTCAGCTTGATCGCCGGGTTGGCGACCGATGTGGGGAGCGCGGTATCGCACGGCGCGGTGATAGCCCGGGAGTACGGGCTACCTGCGATCGTCAATTTGCGGGTGGCCACGAAAGTCATCAAGACCGGAGACCGGGTTCGTCTGGACGCTGATGCGGGGATCCTCACCCTATTGCAGGGTGAGTCTCAGTGATACGCGCCAGTTAATCGAAAGACGCGTTTCAGGCGTTCGCCTTGTTCAGCACAGGTCTTCTTCTCGAACGCCGACAGGCCTTCGGTCGTCCGCGAAGGCGAAACGAAAAAAAGAGCCGGTACCGGCCTTTTGCAGACCGGTACCGGCTCCTTCACATTCTTCTTTACTCAGCCGCTTCTTCCGGGTGCTCGGCGCAGTCTTTACCTTCCTCGCAAGCAGCCTCGTCACCGACACCGCAAGAGCCGCAATGGGCGGCCACGGGGCCGGCAAAGTTCAGAGTCAGCAAGAGGGCCGCGAGCATTGTCATCGTCGTTTTCATGGTTGTTCTCCTCGTTGATTGGTCAGGCGTCCAAATGGGCGCGTGTAGCAAGGGTAGCACCCTCGCGGTTTCGGGGAAATGAGCTGTGCCTATCCTCGCCCCGTATCTGAGAATTAGTCTTGCAGTTCCAGCGGTTTCTCCAGAGAAAAGTTACCGGAAAGAAATTCCTGAAACATGGCATAGCTGTCGATCCGCGCTCCCAGTTGAGAGCATAGAAGGAAAGTGCCGCCCAATTTTCTTTGAATAAAGACGATTTCGGGTGGAGGCGGAGCCAGCCCGCCGAGGGTTGCCGCCAGTTCGACGGCACGATCTCGAGCACGGCCCTGCAGATCACTGCTTCCGTAGTCATAGTTTCCTGGCTTGCGAAGCGGTTCCACGGAGAGGTGCAGAAAACCGGCGACGCCTTCGAGCTGGGGGCGCGGGGAGTCGGCAGGAGCCCACTCGTATTCCAGAAGGAGTTCGATGACACGCTCCATATCGTCGTTCACGGCCGCGGTCACCAGATTTTGATACCGGTTGCGCAATTCTTCCGGGATCTCGATCGTCGATCCGAAATCCAGCAACACCATCTGTTTTTCTTCTGGGTGCCAGAGATAGTTCGCGTAGTTCGGATCGGTCTGCATGAGACCGAATTGGAAAAGCTCGCGAAAGACGACGGTTTGGGCCAGCCGGCCCAGGTAGTCGCGAGTCTTTTGATCCGTATCCTGTTCCCAGACGCGGCACAGGGGTGGGGCGTCGATCAGGTCCATCGCGAGAACGCGGGCGGTGGTCAGGTCCGCATGGCTGCCCGGCACGGTCACATCGCTCATGTCGGAGATCTTGTCGCGGTAGGCATCGAGGAACCGGCGCTCCTCGAGGTAGTCGGTCTCCTGACGGAGTTGGCGCTTGACCTCTTCGAGCAAAGGCGCCAACTCGAATCCCGGAGGGACGAGTCGTGCGGTCTGGATCAGCGAGCCAAGATTGTCGACGTCGCTGTCGATGCTTCGTGCCACGCCGGGAAATTGAACCTTCATCGCCAGACGGCGACCGTCGCGGGCGACCGCTCGGTGCACCTGACCGATGGACGCGGCGGCCATGGGCTTGGTTTCGAATTCCTGGAACAGACTCCGCCAGTCTTTGCCGAATTCGGAGACCAGGACCATTTCCAGTTGCTTGTCGCTCATGGTGTCGCCGTCGTCCTGTAATGCAGCGAGGGCCTCGGCCAGGGGAGCGGGAAGAAAATCATCGCCTTCGAGCGAGAGCAGTTGGCCGAGTTTCATGGCGGCGCCACGCATGCGGGCGAGATCCCGGGTCAGGCGACGGGGATTGATCCCCGAGGCCACCAGATCTCCGATGGATTTGGCCTCGCCAGTCCACCAGGTTCGTGCGGTCTCGACGGCAGTGCCCGCGGCCACATCTGCGGCCATGGTACCCATGCGAAAGAGTCGTTCGATTCGGCCTGCCGGCACGCGGGATTTTCCGGAACCCATGGGCTTCCAGCTTAGACCTCAGTCGCTGTGGCGCAACCCCCGCCGAGGGGCGCTTTTGGACCGATTTGCTACCCGATAGCCTCAAGTTCCTGCGTCAGGGTCCGGCTGGCGAGGAAATAATGAGCCGCGGCCCAGCAGTTCAAGGGGATCACGACAAGCATCGCATAGCCCAGTGAGCGGTCCCCGAAGCTCGGTTCGAGAGTCTGGCTGAGGCTTCCGATGACCAGCGGCCCGAGTCCCAGACCAATCAGATTGGTAACCAGCAAGGCAATCGCTGAGGCCATCGCCCGCATGCGGACCGGCGAGAGCGATTGGACCATCGCAAAGCTGGGCCCCGTGTGGACCGCTCCGAAGAGATTGGGAAAGATCAGAAGGCCGATCACGATGGCAAACTCCTGCGTCAGACAGATCCACGCAAAAGCTGGCAGACCGATCAGCATGGCGGCGCCCGGAAACCAGACGTACCATCGCTTGTCACGCAGGCTGAGTCGATCGGTCGCAAAGCCGCCAATCAAGGTGCCTGCGATCCCGCCGACCAATCCGATGGGGCCCAGCCAGGAGCCGGCTTCGCCACTGCCGATGTCGTAGCCGCGCATCAGGAAAGCGGGAAACCACGTGCCCACGCCGTACCCGCTCAAACCCGCCAGCGACAGCCCTGCGAGAAGATGCCGGTAGGACTTTATCTGCCAGAGGCGGTCGAGCGATTCTCGAAAGCTGGGGCCTGCGTCCGAAGGGTCCCCATTGGCTGCGAGGGTGCGCGGCGGATCTTTCACAAATGCCTTGAGCAGTATCGCGAGGAGGATGCCGGGAAGTCCGACGACCAAAAAGGCGATCCGCCACCCCCAAATCTCATTGATCCAACCACCCACCATGAGTCCGGCAACCGATCCGATAGGAATGCCGAGCTGGTAGATGGCCATCGCGCTGGCGCGCTTCTGTTCCGGATAAAGATCGGCAATGATCGAATGAGCAGGCGGCGTGCAACCGGCTTCACCGATACCCACGCCAATCCGGGCCAGCCCCAATTGCCAGAAATTTTGAGCCAGGCCGCTAATGGCCGTCATCACGCTCCAGATGCCCGCGGCCGCTGAAATGATGGAAATCCGATTGGCCCGGTCGGCCAGCCTTCCGATCGGGACCCCGAGTGTGGCGTAGAAGACCGCGAAGGCAAAGCCCGTGAGCAGGCCCAGCTCCGTGTCCGAAAGGCCCAGATCCGCTTTGATAGGCTCGATCAGGACCGACAGAATCTGGCGGTCGACAAAGTTGATCGAGTAGATGGCGACCAGGAAAATCAGAGTTTTACGAGCTTCTGGTGGCATTGCTGGGTTCGTATCTTTCATGAGTTCAAGCCCATTCTCCGACTGTTCCTGCGTTGCGAAAGATGTTTTTCGAAGTCGCTCGCGCCGCTCATGCCTAGCGGAATGCGCTCTCCTGATCGAATGCCGCGCATCCGTACCCGGTCATTTCGTCAAGATCGGTGCCGATCGTGGGGGAAGTGTATTGACCGCGCAGATCAAATGGCAGACCCTATGAATCGGCGTGTTTGTTTATTGGTGCATAAGTGTTCTTTTTTCTGTCGTTTTGTTCGTTCCGGGCGCTCTTGCGGCAGAGGAGGTCTCCGATCGGGAGCTTTTGAGCAGTTCCGCCTGGAATGCGGATGCCACGCTTGCTTCGCGGATGCAGGAGAACCTGCGTCTCGAAGTCGACGTCAGCCAGCGCATCGGTTGGTCGACGAGCGCTGCCGCCTGGAGCAATGTGGAAGCGGTCGGTCTGGATATGTTGACCGTGCTGGGCAGCGAAACTCGCGACTGGTTGCGTGTGAACCTGCAGCTTTACGCCGTTCGCGTCGATGTCGGACAATCTCATCCACTCGCTTTTGACGGAACGGGTGAATGGAAATTCCAGCCTCGAAACTCGTTTCTGGATATTCTCCTGATGCCGCGGGGCGTGCTAACCGCTCGAGTCGGCCATTTTGAACTGCCCTATGGGCTCGAAGCCTATATCGACACCAACGGTACCCTGCGCCAGTATACCACCGGCCGGGATTTGGGGATCAAGACGGATTGGGGCTCTGCGCTTACAGGGACCTCGGCCGGCCTCGAATGGATTGCCTCGCTGTCGCGTGGCAGTGGCAACGAATGGAATGGCAGCGGCGACCCCTGGCTTGCTCTGGGTCGCGTCGGCATGCCGCTGGACTCCGCGAGCAGCCTCGGTCTGACCGCGGCGGGTGGTGACATCCGGGTTGCCGGGAAAGCGCCGCCGCAGTCCCGATGGCGTATGGCCCTGGACGGTCGCGTCGAATTTTTCAGCTTTGATCTCCTCGCCGAAGTCAGCGGGGGGCAGGACCAGGGGGATGGCCGTGTGGGCGGCGTGGTCGAGCTGGATTGGCGGAATCGCTCGGAGGTTTTCCTCGGCTACTTTCAGTTCTTTCCGCAGTGGAGAGGGGGCACAGGCGCGCCGGGGGGACGCCTCGAACTCCGGACGGGCTTCCTCTGGCGCATCGTGCGTGGCCTCAGCCTGAGTGCTGAAGTACGCCAGATTGCGGCGGCTCCCGATGGGGAACCGCATGCGACCGGCCTTTTTACCCAATTAAGGTACCGTCTATGAATTTTCTCCCGCGCAATCCTTTGGGTTCTGGTATTCTACCGGCGATGCTGAGGGTGATTTTTTGCGTCGGATGGATTTTGACGGCGATGCCGAGTTCGGCAGAAGCTCAGGCATTTTGCGCCTTGAGAGACCCCCATACGGCCATCGCAGAACTGTTTCCGGAAGCCACAACGCATCGCTCCATGGTCCGACGCTTGGGGCGTGGTGAGCAAGTCGAATTGCAACAGCGCTTTTCCGAGGATCTGCCCAACTACGAGTTCGGAGAGCATACCGTCTATGCCGTGTTCCGAGGCCCGGAGCCTCTCGGCGTGGTTCATGTCCGTAGCGAAAAAGGGACTTGGGGGCTTTTGGAGGTCGCCTGGGCTCTGGACCTCGACCTGCGTGTCCAAGCTTTTCGATTGCAGCGCGGACATGAGCCAGGCGCCGCGGATCTGATGGCGGGCGAGTTTCCCGACCGCATGAAGGGGATGGGGCTCGACGATCTCTCGCGAGAAAAGACGCTGGGGCAAGAATCCTTTCTTCTCGCAGGGCTTCCGAAGGATCAGAAAAGATTCGGCGCGACGTTGGTGCAGGCCGCTCCCCGAGCGATTGCGGCCACGCGCGTGGGCTGGGCTTCGGAATTGGCGCAACTGCGTGATCGTCAGGATCGCTACCTCAATTCCGGTGGCGCCGGATGACGATTCGCCGGAGCGCGCGGCAGCAACTTTTTATCGCGATTGCTCTTGCTGGACCGCTTTCCTTTCTTGTCGCCATGACGGTCGCTTGGTCGGGGGCCGAGCTGGAACGAGAGGCGCAGCCGATCGACTCCGAGAGCGGGTTCCTGCGAGACCTGGATCGGATGGAGATTCAGGTCGACGATCTTCTCATCAAGGGCGATTTGGCGATCGGCTCCGGAGTCGTCTACCTCCGAACGCCGGCCCTCCGAAGCCTCACCCTTCTGCAGAAAGAAATCGCCGGCCTGACGCGCAAGAGCCTCCGGCCGGCCCAAAAATCATCGCTGGGCGCGATGAGTGACTCGCTGATGGTGGTCCGCCAAATCCTTCTGAAGGTCGACGGTTTGGAGGCAGGGTCCTTGAAGGAAGCCTTGCGCGGCTTTGATCGGGAAGCCGGGATGTTGGTCCGCAGCGCGGAGAGACTTCGGAACGAAACGGAACAGCAACTCGCCGATCTGCGCATGGACCTGCGCGAGAAGCGCCGTCAGCTCCGAGTGATGTTGGGCTTTGTGTCGGTGGCGTATGTATTCCTTCTGGTTCTCGTCTGGCGCTGGACGACACGCGCGATCGTCGATCCTCTGCAGGAGTTGGAGCAGCGCGCTGCAGCGAGTCTTCGAGAGGGCGCGGCTTTTCGCGTCGGCGAGGAGGGCGGCGTCGAGGTTTATTCTCTGGCGCGCACAATCTCGGCTCTGGTCGGCTCGCTCGAGGAGCGTGTTCGGCAGCGCACGCATGAATTGCAGGCGCAGACAGAGACTCTGGAACACGAAATCGAGAATCGCGCGGAGGCCGAATCAAAGCTGGCATCCGCATTGGAAATGGCAGAGTCCGGCAGTCGGGCAAAGACTGACTTTCTCGCCCAGATGAGCCACGAACTTCGGACACCGCTCGGGGCCTTGCTGGGGTATGCCGACATGCTTTCCTCCGGTGAGTTGGGGGCGCTCGAGCAGGAAAGCTCAAAGGAGGCCATGAACCGGAATGGCGAATACCTTCTCGGCTTGATCAGCGATATTCTCTCCATCAGCGAAGCCGAGTCGGGGATGCGGAAGACGGAAATCTCGGAGGTGGATCTGGTGAAGGTCGGCCACGAGGCCATCGAGACATTTGCTCCATCGGCGGCACGGTCGGGGATCGGACTGAACTTCGCCATCGAAGGTGGAACCCCGGAAACGATTCGTACAGACCCTCGAAATCTGCGCCAGATTATTTTCAATCTGATGGGGAATGCCCTGAAGTTCAGTCCCGAGGGGGAGGTCAGCCTGAAGATCGGGCCCTCGGTCGATGCCACACGCCCCGTTCGTATCTCGGTCCGGGATTCCGGGCCGGGGATTCGCCCCGAGGACCAGGAAAGAATCTTCGACGCCTTCTTCCAGGTGGACCCTGACAGCCAGCACGGTCTGAAAGGCGTGGGACTTGGCTTGGCGATCTCCTCGCGGCTAGCTGCTGCGATCGATGGGGTGCTGGAGTTGGACTCCGAGGTCGGAAAGGGCAGTGTCTTTCATCTGCACCTGCCCTTGTGGCCGGGCAGCGAGGCCTCGCTGAGTCTGACGGGGAGTCCTCGGGAAAGCTCGACCAGGCCCTCGTCCTATACCCGCAAGAAGAATGGCGACGAGTCGGGGACAAAGTCCTCCTCGTCCTGACGCGTAAGTCGAGGTTTCAGGAAGGGCAGTCGCTCGAAATCCGGAGAGATAGTTATGTCAACAAAGAAGCTGGAAGCCGACTATTTAGTCATTGGTGCCGGGGCCATGGGGATGGCCTTTGTGGATGAGCTTTGCACGCAGGACCCGGGTTGCTCGATCGTGATCGTGGACCGGCATGCGAATCCCGGCGGACATTGGAACGATGCCTATCCGTTCGTGACGCTTCATCAGCCTGCCTTGTTCTATGGCGTCAACTCTGAACCCCTCGGTCGTGGTGGTGAGGATCTCTCCAGCGGTGCCGAGATTCTCGCCTATTACCAGCGAGTCATGGACAAGATGTTGCGCTCCGGTCAGGTGAAATACTTCCCTCAGAGCGAGTCGATGGGGGGCAGCCGGTTTCGCTCGCTGCTCGAGCCCGAACTCGAGCATGAGGTCCTGGTGCGCCGGAAGATCGTCGATGCGACCTATATGAATGTCGAGGTGCCCTCGGTGCGGGGGCCTCAATACGAGGTTGCTGAAGGCACGGCTCTGATGCCGATCAATGGGCTGGCGAATCTGTCGGAACCTTTCGGGGCCTACGTTGTGATTGGTGGGGGGAAGACCGGAATCGATGCCGTTCTGCTCTTGCTGCAGCGCGGTGTGGCACCCGATCATATTCATTGGGTAGTGCCCAATGACGCCTGGTTTCTCGACCGTGCACAGATCCAGCCGAACCGTCCGGCCGGCGAAGGGCTGGGCGCCCAGATGGAAGTCCTGTTGGCGGCGGAGACTCTGGATGAAGGAATGCAGCAACTGGCGCGAGCCGGTCGATTGCTGCAACTCGACCCCGACGTATGGCCGACGAAATATCGCTGCGCCACGGTGAGCGGTGCTGAACTGGACGAGCTGCGCCGGGTCCGTCAGGTGATCCGCGACGGTCGGGTGGTTCAGGTCAGTCCCGGGGCGATGGTGCTGGAGCACGGCGAGTGGTCCTCGGACGAGAAGGTGCTGTTTGTTGATTGTACGGCCGACGGGCTCGCGCGGCGCGACCGTTGCCCCGTTTTTGAGGGGCCGCGGATCACCCTGCAATCGCTGATGATGTGCCAGCAGGTTTTCAGCGCCTCGCTGATTGCGATGGTGGAAATTCGCTATGCGAGTGACGAGATCGAGCAGAACAGGCTCTGCCAACCGGTGCCGCATCCTGTCGATACACGGGACTTCCTGGTGGCCTTTGCTCTGACCGCAGCTAATCTGCAAGCCTGGGGTGCGGCCTTTGGCCGTTGGTTAAGACGCAGTCGGTTGTCGATTCTCTCCCATGAATCTCTGCCGAGTCTGATTCGGCAGGCTTGGCATGCGCGCAAGAATGTGGCGGCTGGGCCCGAGCGTATCGAAAGGTTGCTGGCTCAGGAGTTCCCCGAGAACGAAATCGGCCGCGAAACTCAGACAGGCGGGGGCGATTGACCCCGGTCGGTGTTTCGAGCAGTCTTCTGGTGTGCCATGCTTATTTATTGTCCTCGCCGCCTTTTTCCCACGTGTCGTGCTTTTTTTGCTTTGGCTTTTTCAGCCCGCATTTTTCTCCCCGGAGTTTGATGGGCAATTCTTGTGGCCGTTATTGGGTTTTCTTTTTCTGCCCTTCACCACGCTGATGTACGCGGTCTTCTTTGACGCCGCGCTAGGCGGGCTTGCTGGCCCTGGGGTGATCGCTGTTGTGGTAGCGGTTCTCCTCGATCTGGGAATCGTAGGCGGCGGTGCCCGAAGCCGGTTGTAAGAGCCGGCCGATCGAACCTGGAAATTTTTTGCCCCATTCTTCTGAGGAATCAAAATCATGAGTCGCCATCCGAATTTTCATCCGTCCAGCCGCGGGGCCGCCCCGAGCATTGCGGAAAAGCTTCACCAGCGCGCCCGAGAGATCGAGGCCACCGGTCAGGATATCATCAGCCTGCAGGTCGGACAGCCCAGTACCGGAGCCCCTGCGGGATCTCTGGAAGCCGTCCTTGCAGCGAGCAAGAATTCGACGCTCGGTTATACCGGGGCTGCGGGAAACGAGGACCTGCGCGAGAGGCTCGCGCGGCAATATGACGAGCTATACGGTGTCAACGTCGACCCGGAGAACGTGATCATCAGCTTTGGTGCCTCGGGCGCCATGATCCTTGCGGTCCTCGGGTGCTTTGATGTGGGGCAGCGGATCGGGATGCCGGCGCCGTTCTACTACGGCTACCGCTACGCACTCGACACACTTGGGGTCGAGTGCGTTCTCTTCGAGACGTCCATGGAGAATGGTTTCCAACCGACCGTTGCCGATCTTGAAGCGATCGAGGGCGGGATCGACGGTCTGATCGTTGCAAGCCCCGGCAATCCAACCGGTTCGATGCTCACCCCGGACGAGCTCAAAACTCTCGCACTCTATTGCGAGAAGAACGGGATCCGGTTCATCTCGGATGAGATCTATCACGGGATCGTATTTGACGATGAGACGCCTCAGGCTACGGCATGCGCTTTCTCCAAGGAGGCGATCGTCGTGAACAGCTTCTCCAAATACTATTCCATGGCGGGTTGGCGGCTCGGTTGGATGGTGGTTCCTGATTATCTGCGCGGGCCGATCTCGGATCTGGCACATAATCTCTACCTCTGTCCACCGGCACCTTCTCAAGTCGGTGCGTTGCACGCGATCGATTGTCGCGACGAACTCGACCAGCATGTGGTTCGTTATCGCAGGAACCGGGACTTGATTCTCTCGCGGCTGCCCCAGCTCGGCTTTGATCGATTCACCTCCCCGCACGGGGCATTCTATTTCTATTGCCACGTGGAGCATCTGAGCGAAGATAGCGTGACCTTCTGTATGGAAATGATGGACAAGGCCCATGTGCTTGTCGCACCCGGTTCCGACTTCTGTCCCGATGCCGGGAAGCATTTTGTTCGCCTCTCCTATGCGGGATCCACGGCAAGCATCGAGGCCGCGATCGATCGCATCGCGGCCTGGCGCGGCTAGGCCCGTTTCGCTCGCGACCGGAAACACGACTGCAATGAAGGACTTTTCGTATGATGGGCTGGTTCTGGCGGGGGGCGGTTGCCGCTGCTTCTGGCAGATGGGCTTTTTGGAGGTGCTCACGAGTGAGACAGATTTTGCACCCCATGAGGTTGGCGCCGTCAGTGCGGGTTCCGCCATGGCCTGCGCTTTTTTCGCCGGGGTAGCGGATCAGGTTTTCGCACATTTTTCGCTGCGTGCGGAGGGGAACGAAGCGAACGTCTACCCGAAAAACCTTTTTGGTGGCGGGAGCCTGTTTCCGCATGAGGAAATTTACCGCGACACGATTCTCCACTGTATCGACGGGGCCGCACTGGATTGTTTGCATCAGGGACCACGAGTCCGGATCCTTTTCGCGAGATTGCCGGGTTGGTTGGGGCCCCGCATGGGTGTCGGTGCGGGGCTGCTCGCTTATGAATTGGAAAAAATTCTGAGTCCGAGTCTGCACCCACGGCTGGGTGCGGCGCTGGGGTTTCGCGAGGGGGTCGGTGAGGTCCTTGACTGCCGTTCGCCCGGAGACCTCGCGGACCTGATTCTCTGCTCTTCCTGCACGCCGCCGTTCACGCCGGTTTTCAAGCGTGATGGAGAACCGGTTCTCGACGGAGGCCTGCTCGATAATGTACCGGTCGGGATTCTTTCCCCCGAGCGCGAGAAAGTCCTTGTTCTTTTGAGCCGCCGCTACGATCCCGAGTTGCTCAAGGGGTTCCCGGGCAGGACCTACGTTCAGCCCTCGGCGGAGATGCCGGTGAGTAAATGGGACTATACGAGCCCCGAGGGGCTCGCGGCGGCGCGAGATATGGGTCGTCGCGACGCCGAAGCGTTCATCCGCACGCCGGGCTGAAGTGGCTCACGGATCCGGTGCGTACTCGCGCGCCTGGAACTCAAGGCAACGAGCCTTGTGGGCCTCGGGGGCGGTGAGGCCGCTCCACCAGCCTGCGTCCTGCAGTTCGCGCGCGATAAAGTATGCCTGCCAGCAGTGCGCAAACGTCGTTGGGTGAATCGTGTCCCAGAAGAGGACGCGATCGGCGTTGGCGCAAATGTCTTCGGGGCGGGGGCTTCCCAGATAACCTCCCGTGAAACATCGATCCTGGAGTTGAATCGAGCCGGTGTCGCTTTCGACATCGACGCGCTGCGAGGTGATATCAAAGCCGAGGTCGAAGGGCGTGCCGGACTCGTCGAGAGTGAAATTGGAGTCAAGAATGCTGGCGAAGAGCGCGGCGGTATCGGGACTCAGGATCTCGGCTTCAGGAAGTTTCGCCCGGAGATCGCCAAGGGCCGCCGCGAGTTCCTGGTTGTGGAACTCGCTGAGCTGACTGAGGCGACTGGCCAGTGCGATTTTCTTTTCGGCCGGGGAGGGATCAGGCTTCTCGCCCGTATAGGTATTATTTTGTAGGACGATCGGGGTGGCCCCGAGGTCGGGCAGGTTGAGGACGATGAACCGGCGTGCGCCGGCTTCGTAGAGGTGAAGGATTTGTTCTTCCATCGATTGAATCACCCGGCGCGCGATCGTCTGATAGCCGCCGGTCGCCATTGGTCGATCCAGCAGCGTCTGGATGGTTCCATCGAAGGGAATTTTTGCGAGATAATCATTGGCTCCGCCCCAGAAGAGAAAGATCGTCTTGTCGGGGTGGTCGATCGTGCCGGATTCGAGAAATCTCTCCGTATAGTCCTCGATCTGCAGCCCGAGGCTGCCGCTCACAAAGAACTGACCCTCTTCGGCCATTTTCGTGATCATGTTCTCGCCGGACATCAGTGAAGTGGGGTGAACCGAGGCGCCGCCGTAGGCGTGGTTTTGCACCGGGACGTCGAGGATCCGTTCCAGATAATCAGCCCAGTTCGGACCATTCGAAAAGCGTCCAATCCAATAAGGTCGCCCGGGGAAGATGCGCAGGCGATTCTTCAACTTGCCCGAGTCCGACAAGCTGTCGCCGAAAACAACGACTCGAGTCACGGGCTCTTGCCCTGTCCGCGGGCGGGGTGCGAGGAGGGGCACGTTGATACCTTCTCGCCGGCGAGCGGCGCGCACATGACCCAGCGAGTGAAAGGCGCCGCGTTTACTTTGTCGGATCGTCTTTTGGCAGATCTCGCGAAGATCATTGAACCCGACGTTGCGGACGGAGGGGTCTTTGCGTGGCGTGTTCCGAGCGACGACGAGGAACCCGTCCTGGAGAGTGCCGGTGACCGCCACGGGCAGTCCCTGTTCGTCACGGGCCCACAGCCAATGGGAGGTCTTTCCCGGGATACGATGATCGTGTCGCACGGATCGGACTTTCTCGCAGCGCAAGAGCCATCGGGATTCCTGACCGGGGGGGATCAGACGCGGCGCGGGTTCGTGCAGAACAGGGGCGCAGGCGGAGGCGAATGCGAAGGCAGCGAAAACTCCTCCCAGCAACCCTCGACTCCAGCGACTCATCCTCAAGACGTTAGCGGAAATCATCTGGCGGGAGAAGTTGAGGAGGGACTCTCAAACCTCGATGAGACTCCTGTTTTTTCGCCGCGCGAGTCTGAGAGTTGCAGATGGAAGCAGCCCGAAGGGCCCGGCCATCAGGGTGAGGAAAAGACATGGTGCTACCAGAGCGGGGGTTATCCCGGGCCGTGGCTCGACTTTCCCAAGCACCGAGCAAAAGGTCGCCAGCGAGATAGTGGATCCAACCCGCCAGGCGGGAAGGACCCCATCGTGGCAAACCGGAACCATCGTCTCAGGTGTCAGGGCTGCCCTCTCCCGGCTCGTCGGGGTCGACCAGGCGCAGGCCGTCTTTTTCGATCGTCAACTCGCCGTGCTTGAACAGGCCGCCGATGGCCTGCTTGAACACTTTCTTGCTGATTCCGAGCCTATCGCGGATTTCCTGCGGGTCGCTTTTGTCATGCAGGGGTAGAAAGCCATCCGGTGTCTCGGCGAGCATCTGAAGAATTCTCTCGGCGGCTCCACCGACACGCTGGTAGCCCGGAGGCTCGAGGCTGAGGTCCACGAGGCCGTCCATGCGGACCTGATTGATAAAGGCCGGGATGCGTTGGCCTCTTGCCGGGCCGGTCGCTTCCTCCGGCAGGCGCAACAGGCCCCAGTAGGCATCGTCGACGATGGCCTTCCAGCCGAGGTCCGTTCGTTCCGTGATCAGCAGGTCGACCTTGTCGCCGGGGCGCAGATCACGAGGCGCTTCCTTGCCGACGAATTTCTTGAGCTTTGCCGAGGCGACCAGGCGCTGGCTGGCTCGGTCGAGATCGATATAAACCAGCTCCGAGGTGCCGGTGCGGGCGTCGCGAATCTGTTCGCGGAAGGGGAGGAGTAGATCTTTGGGGAGTCCCCAATCGAGAAAAGCCCCGGCCCCGGCGACGTCGACGACCCGCAAGAGAGCAAACTCGCCGACAGTTGCGAGCGGTTTGCGGGTGGTCGCGTAGAGCTGGTCTTCGGAGTCGAGGGCGATAAAAATATCGATTTCATCACCGATCTCGGCCGGTTGGTCCCTCGGGATCTCCTTCCGGACCAGATGAAGTGGGCCGAGTGCGCCCCCGTCAAGAATCAGCCCGGTGGATTTTTCCTCCTGCACCCGCAGGCGATTATATTTTCCTATTTCAGGGGATGCCATTGCCGAGGAACTCTAACAGGATTGGCGAAGATCCGAAGGCGTGAGGTTTTGACTCGTTGCCGCGGTGCCTACCTGATTCGAAAGTCGGCCGGTACGTCGTCCGCGCGGCGTGTTTCGAGAACTTCGACGGGGTCGCCCGTTCGAAGGGTCGCCGGTTGTCGGGTGGCGCTATTTTGGCCGAAAAGGATGCCCGCAGGGCTTTTGCGAAAGGTGGCCAGGGTTCTCAGGGGTTCCTTGCTGGTGTTTCCGCTTGCAGGATCAATCGAGACGACCGAACAGCGATCGCAAGGTTTCAGAATATCGATCACGGCATCGCCGATGCGGATCGTTTTCCATCCGTCCTCGGCAAAGGGCGCACACCCTCGGAGCAGGATGTTGGGGCGGAATCGCATCGCTTCGACAGGCGTTTTCAGGCGGCTGTTCAGATCGTCCACGGACGCTTCCGAGAGGATCAGGATCGGGTAGCCATCGACAAAGCTGATGGGGGTGGTTTGTGTGGCCCAATCGGGGTTGGCAAGCCTGTGCATATTCTCGGGGCAGCCGACCAGAGCGACGTCTTGCCGCAGGAAGTCCGAGAGCCAGCGATCGGCATCCGGGCTGATCGCATGGGCGCCGCCGCGATGCCGCCAGACCTCGACGGGGCGCAGGGGGCCGTTTTCGATCGTGGTGGTGAGTGACTCGATGCCCGGGCCTGCCAAGGTTAGCCGATCCTGCTCTCGTCGGACAGAGACTTGGGAAAGTCGGGTCTCGGTGCGCTGGGTGATGAACTTTCCCGCCCTGTCGACAATCATCAAACGACGGTCATGCACCGGACCGCGTGCGTCACATTGGAGTCGCTCGAGATCGGTCGAGCGACAGCTTTTGATCGGATAGATATGAAGGCTGGCGACTTCGATCATGGATCTTGCCGGGGCAACCCTGCCGGTGTTGCCGTCTTTTCGGTGACGGCGGCATCAGGCCTGACCAAGGGCATGGTGTAGCGCTGGTATGCGGATCCGCCAGTGTCGATAAACCGGCCGGAGCCCCTCTGCTCGAGGCCGAGTTCCAGGGTCCAATCGCCAGGAGCGGACGGGGCGTAGATCAGGAACGGCGTGTGCAGGATTTCGCCCGGTCCGAGGTCGCGCCCAAGCAACATGGGCAGCGAGCAACAGGGATTCACGATCCCCGCAGCCGAGACCCACTGCGCGCGAATCGAGACTGCGTGTTCTCGATCGGCGGTCATGCCGGGCCACGTGACCTTGCTCTGGTTCTGGATGGTCAGATCCACCCAGTGCACAGAGTTCGTGAACCACGGTGGCGCGAGATCGGCAGTAATCGTTCCGTTCCTCTCCTCGGGCACGAGTGCGCGCATCGGGGTATTCGCGAGGGTGGTACCCTCCGGCGAAATTATATGTTCTCGAAGTCGATGCGTGTCACGCCCGCAAGCGCGTGGCATCTCGTAGACCACGTCGCGCCCGAAGCGCGCTCGTTCTTGCAGGCCCCAGCTCGCAAGGCCATGCTGCAAGCTCTCTTCCCTTTCGGGCAGCATTCCGTTGTGAACGATGATCCAGCGCAGATCCGTGTACTGGCAGAAGTCCTCGAGTGCTGAAGCCTGTGGAATCCGATGGGCCCACGCCATGAGCAATGGATGTGAGGGGGGTGGGTGGCCTGAGTAGCCATTGATCAGCGGCAGGCCGTGCCGGAGCGCCCCCCGCATCGCACGACCGGTTTGCGCGAGTGGTTTCTTTTCCAATGGGGATTGCATCGCGGGCAATTCCAGGACGGCACCGTCGGTTCCGTTCGCGGCCAGCCATTGATAGGCACCCAGGAAAAAGGGACCGCGTGGCACTTTGGTTGTGGGGATTGGCCATACGGTTTGGCTGCCGAAGATGAGCGCAATGGCAAGCGTGAGCAAAGCCAGGCCGCTGATACGACTGACGATCGCACCATAGCGGCGGGCAAGCGTGCGCATAAGGAGAGCCGCACCCAGCCCCGAAAGCAAAGCCAGACAGATATGGCAGATCACCAGGAATCGGGCGGGTGCGCGCATGGTGGCGAATCCTGGCAGGATACTCGCCAGTCCCTGATAGAGGCCCGGGATCTCCGTTCCGGGCAACAGCGGCGTTTGTGGGCCTGCCGCGAGCAGCAGGCCGAGACTCAGGCTGAGCAGGAGCGACAGCCGGATCGCTGTCGGGATATTTCGGTTCGCCATGCCGAGAATGGCAAGGGGCGCGGTGAGCCACCCTGTCCCGGACGAGAGTGCGAGGAGGCTCTGGCCCAGTGATGACGAATAGAGGTTGGCAATTTCCAGAGCCTGCTGGAGTTCGGGGTAGGTGCCGCCGGCCTGACGGGTGATGTAGGGAATGCTTACGATTCCGGGGACCAGCGTGCCGAGCAACAAGGCCGCCAGCGGACGAGCGCCGGTCCGGCCCGCCTGATGCGCCTGCCAGATGAGGCCTGGTGCCAGTCCGGCCGCGAACGTCCCCAAAATAAAGGCGAGATAAACACCCGCGAGGATTTGGATCGATGTGACCAGGATCAGGCCGCAGAAGTTGGCCCGGGTCGGTTTTCGCGCGACGCGGAACGAGAGCATGAAGACCAGCGGGAACAAGGAGATGGCGCTCTCGTGGAGCCTTGCCCATTGGTGGATGAGGAGGGGGTCGAAAGCCAGCAGGCTTCCCGCGAGGAGGCCGGCGACCAGAGAGTCTTCGAAGTCGCGCACCGCCCGATAGGCGGTGTACGCCGTCAGGAAAGTGACAGCCAGAAGGGTAAAGTTGTAGGTGAAGATCGGGTTGTCGGTAGCCAGCAGCACTGGTGTCGAAATGGGAGTGAGCCCGATCAGATTTTCCGATGCTGTTAATGCCAAAGGTGCGGGATGGAAAACGGTGGCCTCGAAAATCTCGAGAGGTGCCGTGATAATGGCCCGAGAAGTCCACGCCAGGATCCAGACGAGCAGATCAATATCGGCACGGAGCCAGGGGTTGGCTGCGACTGGCAGCATATCTCCGAGGCGTGTGGCCAGAGGCCAAGAGACCATGGTGGTGAGCACAAGGAAGAATCCAAGCGCCGGCAAATGCGATTTCCAGGGAGTCACCGATTCCCCAGTCGAGATGCAATTGCCTCGGCAACCAAGGCGTGACCTGCGGCATTCGGATGCATGATATCCATGAAGAGATTGGGCGTCTGTGACTGGGCGAAGACCGGATGGAGGTCCAGGCAATCCAGTTCCTCTTCCGCACAAATTTTCTCGAGGCGGATTTGCGGGATCATATCGGCTTTCGCTGCGCCGATCTGGTCACCGTCGGGCAGAATCACGATCAGAAGACCGATGTTTCGCTCTTCTGTTTCCCGTTTTATTTCGCGAAGCGCGGCGTGCATGGTCGCCATGCGGCTGTCGGTCGGATTGCGCCAATATTCCTTGCGCAGGGCGGAAACGTAGAGGTCGAGAGGCTCGAACTCGGTCGATACTGCTGCGGAGGAGGGGGGTGGCGCCGGCTCGCCGAACCAGACGCTCCCTCCGGTCCGAATCAGCCATTGCAGCAGGAGGTAGAATTCGGAGACGTGTGCCGGGGACCAGGCAGAGATCGTTTCCTCGCGGTTCAGGGTCAGGACGCCACGCGGACCAACCGACGGGGTCTCGTCATAGTCATTCAGGTTCAGGACAAGCACGACCGTCTCCGGGCGCAGGTCCAGTGCGGTCGAGCGCAAAACTTCCAGCTCGGCAACGGTATTATAGCCCTCGACGCCAAAATTCAGAATCTCCCAGGGCGCATCGGTCGTCTCGGCCAGTTGCTCGGCGATCAGAGTGGGGAAGATCTCGGTCTCGGGCATGCGAAAGCCGAAGGTCACCGAGTCCCCGAGAATCACAACTCGCCGGACCGCAGGGCCGGGCAGGCGCTCGACTTCCGGGCCACGGAAGCCGAGTTGGTTGGTCCGCACGGGCACGCCTCGAACGGTTCCGTCTACGCCCGGCCGCATGCGATAGCTCAGACCAGTTTCGGGGGCAGCGACAAAAAGTTTTCGCGGGAATCCGTTCGCCCGGTCCACGAGGTTGAGGGCTCGGCTCAATACCTCGCCCAGGCCGAAAAAAAGCAGGGCCATGAGTGCGAGCAGGCTGAGCCAGCGGGTTATATTCGATCTCATCAAGATGCCATTGCCTGAAGCCCCTGTTGGCCGAAGGGGGAGCCGGGAAGGGGAGGCTTTTGTCTACCCGAGATGCGCCCGGCAGGGAAAGCTGCCGTCGCCGCTTCTGCGATTTTTCTGCAGAAGCCGGGGCTGGCGCTTGCTCAAGGGCCTTCCTGGAGGCAGGTGGCCGCGAGGCTCGAGATCGCGACCGACCGACGCGCCTGACGGATGGGGTGGCGGTCATGGCCGTTGGTGCAATAACCGATGGAGATGCCGGTCGCCGGATCGGCCCAGGCGATTTGTCCGCCAGCGCCGCCGTGCCCGAAGGATTCGGGTGAGTTGCCGTGCCCGAACCCCCGAAAGGTTCGTTTTTCGTCGCCCGCGATCATCAGGCCCAGAGCGCGGTTGGCGAGGTTGCCGAAGAGTGGGTCGCGGAGGTCGCCCGAGCGGATTTCGCGTGCCATCTGCAGAGTCCCGGGCTGCCAGAGGCCCGGTCCCTCGGAGCTCTCGCTGTCGCGCAGGAGAGCCTGATAGAAAAGCGCGATCTCTGCGGCTGTCATGGTGCCGCCTCCGCCGGGGATGCCCGCTTCGCGCACATCGGGGAGATTGAAGCTGCGCAGCGCATCTTCGGTGACCTCCGTTTCCGGAGGTTGCGGCATTCCCGCGGCCTCATAATCGCTGGCCGTCGGTGCGTTGCCGACGTGTTCGATATCTGCGAGGCGCGCGTGCTCGCTGCCTGGCAGACCGCAGCGAAGATCTTTCAACCCCAGAGGCAGGGCGATCCGTTGACGGACGAAGTCGGCGTAGGTTTGCCCGGAGATCCGTTCAATCAGTTCCGCCACCACATACATGCTCGACGATGGATGGTAGACAAAACGCGACCCGGGCTCCCACTCCAATTTCCAGCGACGAAAGAACTCGAGACGTTTTTCCCGGTCGAGAAATACATTGGGCGGAAAGGGCGCGTTGGGAAATCCGGCGGTATGGGTGAAAAGTTGCTCGATACGCACGGCCTCTTTGCCGCGAGCTCCGAACTCGGGGATCAGATTCGCTACCGGTTGGTCGATATCGAGCCGGCCTTCTTCGATCAGCATCCATGCGGCAGCCGATGTGATCGCTTTGGTCGCCGAGAACACACAATAGAGGGTGTCGTTGGTCGCCGGAGCTGTCTTGCCCTGGAACTGCGCTTGCCCGAAAGTGTGCATGGCGACGAGCTGGCCGTGTCGCGCGATGGCGATCTGGGCCGATGGCAACAGACCTTCGTCGACCTCGCGCGAAGCACGTTGGATCAGCGCGGCGAGTCTTTCGGGGTCGATCCCGACGGTCTCGGGCGCCACGATGGGAAAACGCTCTTGGGTCATGAGGAAACCTCACCGGGGCTCACTTTGTGTGAGCCCCGGCTCGGATCAAATACGATCAGGAATTTGCTTTGGCTGCTTCGATGAGCGGCACGAAGGCATCGATCGGCTGGGCACCGTTGAGGAATTCTCCATTGACGAAGAAACCCGGGGTGCCGGATACGCCCATGGCCTGGCCGAAGGCCATATCGGCATCGACGTTGGCGGCTTCGGCTTTGTATTCCGCCGAGTTGGTGTCGGCCGCGCAGTTCTTCCAGGTCTTCATATCGATGCCGGATCCCGCGAGATAGGTTTCGCTTTTCGAAACGACGTTTTCCGGAGTCAGCTGCTTCTGGTCCTTGAAGTAGGCATCGTGGAGCGTCCAGAAGGCGTCGGGGTTCTGCAGGCCGGCGCAGTTGGCCGCGATCGCCGCCGGTTTGGCCCAGGGGTGGAAGCCCAGCGGGAAGTGCTGGAAGACAAACTTCACATCATTGGGATAGCGCTCGAGGATCTGCTCGACGGTTGCTGCGCCGCGCGTGCAATACGGACACTGGAAGTCAGAGAACTCGACGATCGTCACCACGGCATCTTCGCTGCCGCGGAAAGGACGTCCTTCAATGGATGCGGCGATCTGTGCGGTGCGTGCTTCGTTGGCCTTGCGGGCCTCTTCGGCACGTTCGGCAACCGCGACCTTGATTTCGGCCTCGCTACGACTCACATCCATCGCTTCGCCCTGAATCAACCAGAGTTTCTTGTTGTCGGCGGTGACGAGGAAGCTGTAAGGGCGTCCTTGCACGATGAAGTTGCCTTCGTCGAGGCCGTCGATGCCGCTGGGGCCGATCGGTCCCATGGTCGGGTTGACCTCGGCGAGCTGTGGAACGTTCAGCTTCAGGTTTTCCAGAATCTGAGTTTTACGGTCTTGCTGGGCCTGAGCCGGTGCTGACCAGAGAAGGCCGGCTACAAGGCTGGTGGCGGCGAGAAGGGCGAGCGCAGACAGTCGTGACTTCATTAAGTTTTCCTTTTGCAAAAGGCCAGACTGCCGGAGTTCGTCCGCCGGGTCTGGCCGGGAGATTCGTCGCGTTACGCGGCTATCAGCAAAGGCTAGCCGTGACGGCGGAATTGGGCAACCGCCCGATTCATCGCGTTATTCAGGGGTTTTCGCGCGAGAAAACCCGGGAGATCAAGCCCGGCAGGGTCGCCATATAAAAGTCGCGCTCGAAGCCGGGGCACAGGAACATGCCCATGGAGGCTGCGGCGCCGGTCGGGGCCCGGCCCTTTTCGGCACCGGATTCGATATCGACGACGACCGCGTCCGAGATCTTGCTTTGCGGTCGGTTGCCTGAGGCGTCTTCGAGGATCAACTCCCCCGTGTCGGGATAGAGCATCATCTGGACGTTGTTGCGGAATTCGTTGCGCCAGAGTTCCGTGAATTGTCCGGGAGCCTCGTAGCGCAGAGCGACCACGCCACCGTTGGAGCCATCATAGACAACCAGAATCTTGCGCTCGGGATCGTAGAGTGGTGGTCCCGGACTGAAGGTGCCGGGCCGGCCGATCACATCGATCACGTCGCGTTCGGCGGCATTCTGCAACGAGAAGCGGAAGGCACGTTGCGCTGCGGTTGCGGGTTCGGTCCAGAAGGGTGGACGCCCCATATCCATCAGCCAGACGCTGTCGCTGCCGATCGAGGTGTCCCATCCGTCGCCTTGGTTCTCCCCGGGCAGGTCGTAGTTGCCCCGCCATTCGGAATCCAGAGACAGGGCGCCGTTCTCGTAGCGCAGGCGGTAGAGTTGGGTGGCGCTGGAGGTGTAGAGAAACTCGCCGTCAGTGGTCAGGTCGCTCGAGAAGCGCCCCATGCAATGCTCGTTGATGATAAATGGCTCGCCGATTGGTTCCAGATGCTCGGGCTCCAGCACACTGAACCGACAAGGCTCGCCGGGCCTGTGGCCGAGATTCTTCATGACCAGATTTCCGTCCGACATGATCAGGAGCCCATTATAGGGACCATCCACGGGAAGTTCTCGCTCGGCTTTTACTTCACATTCCGGGCTCAGCCGGTGCGCGTAGCGTCCGTTGACCATGTAGAGGTCGCCATTTTCGTGCACGACGACGGCACCACACCAGAGGTGGCCGCCGCTGGGCAGATCCGGGGACCGCGCGATGGTCTGGAGAGTGATCGGGTCGATTCGCTCGAGCCATCCTGTATTGCGGCCTTCGGCGCGGAAGTGCGGGGGAAGTTCGCCGCCTTGCAGACCGCCGCCGCCCTGTACAAAAAGCTCTCCCGGTTCCCGTTGCACGAACATGACCGCCCAACCGTCGAGGCGTCGGACCGTCGAGGTCAGTTCGGTGCCGGCGGAGAAGTCGGGCCCGGCGCTGCGCACGAGCTTCTGGCGGCGCGGGCCGCCACATTCCACAGCCCAGGCCGAAGGGTAGTAGCCCGGCAGTTTCGTCTTGTAGTCCAGAACACTCATGATGTTGTGACTACCTAGATGTGTGATTGGACGACCTCAAGCATTGGTGTTTGCGAAATCCGACTGTCATGCTTCGAGCGGGTAGAGGAGGATTGATGCGAAAATTCTGGGCGAGAAGTTTGGGCATATTATGCCTGGTGGGATTGATCGCGGCTCCGGCACGCGCCGAGGTGCAACAGGACGGTGGGGCCTGGTTGATGTTTGCCGGGCAGGGGTCCCTCAAGGAAGTCTCGCCCAGCGTTTCCCGATTGCGCTGGTGGTTCGACAGTCAGCTGCGGATGTCCGGCGAGGATGACGGGCTCGGGCAAACGGTCGTCCGCCCCGGGGTCGGTTGGCAACTGACGCCCGAGACCTCCGTCTGGCTCGGCTATGGTTGGATCCGGACGTTTCCGACCAACGCACCCGACTGGAATGAGAACCGTATCTGGCAGCAATATATCTGGACGCCGCGTTTCGGTGATCTGCGTTTCCAGAGCCGCACTCGTCTTGAGGAGCGCTTCGGCGAGGACCGAAAGGGTGTGAGCTGGCGCGTCCGAGAATTTGTGAAAATCCTCTATCCCGTCCTTCCGTCGGAGAAATTATTCTTTTCCGCCTACGAAGAGCTTTTCGTGACGCTCAATGACACGGATTGGGGCCCGCGGGCTGGCGTGGATCAGAACCGCGTCTTTGTCGGACTGAATGCGCCGGTGGGGGACAGCTGGCAGATCGAGGTCGGGTATATGAACCGCCTGGTCGTCCGTCCGGGGCGGGAGAATCTGATCGATCATCTCGCCTCGATCAACGTATTCCTGAATCTGAATTAGCCTCGGTATCCTCGACCGTTCCGACCGCCATGACGCCTCGAGGTACAAGGCTTTCACAAGCAACATGGGCAGCACCAGTGACCGGTGGCCCCCGAGTGCGGCAAGCGCCGCGAGCGGTGCGTTCGGGCGTCGCCTAGCGCCGGTTGCCCATCACGCGCAGCAGCATCAGGAAGAGATTGATGAAGTCCAGGTAAAGCGTGAGCGCGCCGCGCACGGCTTCCTTGGTATCTTCTTCGGTGCCTTCGTTCCCCAGAATGTTCATCTCCTTGATCTTCTGGGTGTCGTAGGCCGTGAGCCCGACAAAGATCAACACGCCGGCATAGGTCACCAGCCAGTAGACCATCGGGCTCTGCAGGAAGAAGTTCACCAAAGACGCGATGATGATGCCGATCAGGCCCATGAACAGGAAGCTGCCCATCGCCGTCAGGTCGCGTTTGGTCGTGTAGCCGTAGAAGCTCATCGCGCCGAAGGTGCCGGCGGTGACCAAGAAGGTCGAGGTCAAAGATGCGGCGGTATAGGCGAGAAACACAAAAGAGAGCGTCACGCCGGTCAGCGCCGAGTAGAGCATGAACACGCCCGTGGCCTGCGCGGCACTCATCTGCATCACGCGTGAGGCCAGCCAGAAGACCAGCCCCAGTTGTGCGATGACAAGGGGAATCAAAACCCAGGGATTGGCGACCATCTGCACGACTGCCGGTGTCGTCGACACCAGATAGGCGATCCCGGCGGTGACCACCAGCCCCATCGTCATCCAGTTGTAGACGCGCACCATAAAGCGCTGTTGCTCGGCGGCGATGGTGCTTTCACTATATTGAACAGACGTGGTTTCCATAGGTTCCTCCTGCTCCCGCGGTGGCGAGAATCTCCCTTGATTGTAGCTTGCCTGTAGCCGTACGCCAAAGGCCCCCGACCCGGGGAAAGGGATACCCCTCCCGATGAACTTTCCCTCAGAACGGTTTCTGTCGCGTGGATTTCTTCTGGCTCTGATGTTTTTTGTCGTCCATCCGCCGCTGCCGGGCGCCACGCGAGGGTTTGGTGGGCCGGCGCGGCTTGGGGGGACGCGCGGCCTCCCGGATCAGCCCGGCCAGGCGTTCGCGCGCGATCTCGCGATTTCGGTACTGGCTGCGTTCGGTTTCGACATGCACCTGCAGGATGCCTTCGGCATTGATTCTCGAGGCGAGGTTTTTCGTCAGTCTTTCGCGCAGCACAGGGCCGACGGCGCTCGTCCGACGGACATCCCAGCGCAGGGTAACCCGGCTGCTGGTCTTGTTGACGCTTTGCCCTCCGGCACCGGACGATCGACTGGCAACAAATTGCAATTCCCGGCCCGGGATGATCAATCGGCTATGTACGATCAAATCTTCGATCATCGAGAACTCCTCGCGGACCGTTCTGCAATGCAGGGAAACGGCCGCCGGGTCAACGCAAGGGTAGGCAAGAGGTCGTCCATGGTGCGCAAAGGGATCATTTTTTTCCTCGGGATCATCGTCGGTGGCGTCGGTGTTTGGGCCTATCAGCTGCGCCAGGTAGCTCCGGCGACCGTGGCCGCTTCCGGGGATCTCGAGCAAAGTCTCGACGAGTTGGCCGATGCGGTGCGTGAGGCGGGCGTCTTCGTGCGAGAGCATACCTGGTTCGGCAGCGCCGAGGAGCAGGCCGAGGCCTACCGTCATATCGTGCGTGCGCTGACCAACAGCCTCGAGTCCCGCGCGCTGGCCGAGCCCGACTTTCCTTTTTTTCAGGCGCTGAACCATTTCAATAAATTGGGCATGGACAACTCCGACCAGAAGTACCGCATCGCCCTTTTCAATGGCGATGGCGCCTATCGGGTTTGGGGGACGCGCGGGACCAGTCGGCGCCTGGATTTTGCCGTCTATGGTCTCGATTCGATGGCCTCGGTGGTCGATACGCTATCCACCGATGATCTCGAGGTGGCCCCCGACGGTAGTTTCGAGGTGTGGATCGGCGGGCCGGCTCGTGAAGGCAATTGGCTGCGGACGGAACCGGGTCCGCAGCGTCTGTTGGTGCGCCAGATCCATTCCGATTGGGCGAATGAACTCCCTGGTGAGGTTCATATCGACCGGGTCGACAGTGGCCGGCCGCCGTATCCTGAATTCTCCGCCGAGATCATGGCGGAGCGGCTGACCGCGGCGACGAATTTCTTTGCCGAAGAAGTGCGCCTCTGGCCCGAGTTCAGCCGCACGCGGCTGGCGATTTTACCGGCCAATACCTTGCTCGCCCCGCGCGACACGGGCTCGGAAGGCGGCTTGGCCGGGCGCCTGATGTCCGGGGGGCATTACGAGTTGGCTGACGATGAGGCATTGATCGTGACGACATGGCCCAGTGGGGCGAAGTATCAGGGCATTCAACTCGGACACCATTGGTGGGAGTCGCTCGATTATGCGAACCGACAAACCTCGTTGACTACCGATCAGGCGCGGCTCAGCTCGGATGGGGCCTATCATTTCGTGATCGCCAACACCGATCCGGGGGTGCCCAATTGGCTGGATACCGAAGGCTTCTCCCGCGGCGTGATTTTGATGCGCTTCGATGGTCTGGCGACGCCCGAGATTCTCGAAGAGCATCACCCGCAGGCGAGGCTGATCAAGCTCGCGGATGTCCGCGCACAACTACCGGCCGACGAGCCGGTGGTCACGGAAGCGCAGCGGGCGTCGCAACTGGCTGCGCGTCGCCAGCACGCGCAGCGGCGCGAAAATTTCTGAGGCTCGGCTGCAAGGCCAGCGAGATGGCTTCGGCAACGCGAAGGTTCTGTCGGGCGCTGTAGTGGCCGGCTGGGGCAAAGAGTTCCTCGGTCACAACCGTCATGCCGGCTTCGGGCCGCACGATCGCGTGTCGGGTGCCACCGGCGTGGTCCGGTAGAACCGGCAGGTCCGAGCGCGGCCGTTCGCTCGCGCGGTGGGTCGTGACTTGCTCCAGCCACGGGCCGTACCAGAGCTCTGTGCCGGCCAACTGCGCTTCGAGTTCGGCGCGCCGCGGCAGGTAGACGAGGAGTGGACGTGCCCCGATGGCTTCGGCCTCGGCGGCAAACCTCGCCAGCAGCGCTGTGCCCAGCTCGAGCATCTCCGCTTCGCGTCGGTCGATGGCCGCGGTGCGCTGACTCGACCCGGGGCGCGAGTCGCTCCGGTGGACGCCTGCCGCCGCCAGACGTTGTGCCAGCAGAGAGAGCAGGGCGCTTTGCTGCCAGGAGGATTCTTCGTAACGCTCGTCGAGCCAGGCTTCGTCCGGCGCGAGGGGATGGCTTTCGGGGTCCTCCAGGAATTTCAGGATTTTGTCCGGGGAAAGCGTGGGTTGGTTGCGCAGACGCAACTCGCCGTCGTCCAAGACAAATCGCGGCTTGGACAGCGGCAGGGCGGTGTCGGGAAAGAAGATCGGGCGCACGATATTGACGTTCCGCATGAGGTTCTCGGGCTGCAGGCCCAGAATCACGACGTCCGGTCGCAGAGGTGCGCCATCGCGCACCAGGCGCAGGAGGGCCTGATCGATCCCGTAGGCGTTCGTGCCGAGATTGAAGACGCGGGTGGGAACGCCGTCGGCTCGCAGAATCCTTTCCAGTTGGGCGGGCCAGGTCTCGTTGTCGGACACCTCATCGCCAAAGGTAAATGAGTCGCCGATCGTCACGATCCGGAACACAGCTGCGGTGTCTTCGGGGGGCATCGCGGGGTTGGCGTTTTGCCGCATCCCTGCCTCGTTGATATTCACCTTTCCGTCAAGGCTGCTGGCGCCCGGTCGCGGGCGCCAGCCGAGATCGGAGTCGATGAGAAACAGGCTCTCGCCTTTGTCCAGCGCTGCCAGGCGATCGTGAATCTGTTGCATGGGAAATCGCCACGGCGGAAGGCGCGTCCGGCCCTGCCAGCGCTGCCCGTCCTCGTCGGCCGGGATCTGCTGGCGCACGATCCATTCGCCGACACCGAAAGCCAGAAGCAGCCCGAAGAGCATAACGGCTGCTCGCGAAAGAAAGCGCATGCTTCCCCATCCCGTAGTTCCCGCGGCGAGTCCAGCAAGGCAGCTGAACTCGCTGGCTGTGCCGTGACGCTCGGAGCCTCTTGTCCTGTGGAAGCTGCCGGTCTCGCGGGCGCTTGCCCAGCCCGGCTTCGGGGGCCGCAGCCAGAGGCCTGCGCCCGGCAGATAAATTCTTTCGGTTTGCCTCGCGGCCTGGTCTCGCGCAAGACTTGTCAAAGAGATGCAAGGCAAGAACAGGCGAATGAAGATGAGCCGCCGGCGGTTCGGGGCTCTATGTGCGGCCGGAGCGGGCCTTTGGGCGCAGGGCTGTGTGGATGGGTCAAAATATTCCGAGGCAGATGCCGAGAGTCTGCGGCAACATATGGCAGCCGAGAAACTGGCCTCGGGCCAGGGGCCCTATGGCCGGCATGTCTATCAGGGATACCGCGGGCTGGCCGAGTTGCCGTGGTTTGATCTCGACAAGCGCGGTCGGCTTCGTCTGGTCGACGACAGCGTGCCCGAGACCATCGATCTGCATGCGCATCTGGGTATGGCCCTTTTGTTTGCCGCACCCATCGATATGACGTCGCGCACCGATCGCGTGCACCATATTCTGGATTGCGATGGCACGGAAGCCGGATGCGAACTGGATTTGGACGTCTATATCAACGCCAATTTCACACCCGACGATTTGCAGGCGATGCAATTCGATACCGTGCAGAATATCTTATGGGGCAGTCCCTCGGTGCGAACGCATACCCTCGAGAATCTGGCTGACGAGATGGCGGATCTGCGGGTGTCCAAGGCCGCTCTGTTGCCGATTACCATGGGCCTTCCGTTCGGGGACAACCTGGCCGATCGCTGGTTGGATATTCTCGAGGAGTCTCCCGAGCGCGACCATTTCATCGGCGGCGGATCGGTGAAGACCGATGATCCTGATTGGCGCCCCAAGCTCGAAGCGCAAGCGGCTCGCGGGGCGCGCATCATCAAACTGCATCCTGCAGTCCAACGGTATTTCCCCGACGACCCGCGTGCGATGGAAATCTATGAGGCCTGCGGGCGGATGGGGTTGGTGGTTTTCCTGCACGCCGGCCGCGCCGGCATCGAGCCGGGCTTCACCCACCAATATACGATGATGCGGGGCTATGAGCCGATGCTCGCCGAGAACCCCGGGACGAATTTCATTCTCGGCCATGCGGGCGCACGCGACGTGGAAGACGCGATGGTGCTTGGGCGCCGGTATCCGAATGCCTGGATGGGGCTGCACGGGCAGGGCATCACCATCCTGGACCGGATCATCCGCGAGGTCGGCACCGAGCGATTGGTGTTCGGCAGCGACTGGCCGTTTTATCATGTGGCCGCCACGCTGGCGAAAGTATTGATCGTCACCGAGGGGCGCCCGGAGATCCGCGAAGCGATCCTCAACGGCAATGCCAAGCGCCTGCTGGGCACCTAGTCCTTTGTAACATAAAGCCTTTTTGACACTTCTTGCTTTTGTGGAACATCTGCCTAGTCTCATCCGCCGTAGAGTTCCCGGTGCTGAATTTCTGGGCATCGGTCGACCTGAGGAGGGCGAGGATGTTGGCATGCATCAAAAAGGTGGGTCTGTTCGGTTTGGCGCTATCGGTTCTGGCAATTCCGCTTACGGCGCAGGCGCAGCCTGCTGAGGCCCCGACGCAGCCTTCGGAAGCCCCCGCGGCGGCCGACGCGGCAACCGAAGGAGCACCCGCGGCACCCTCGACCTATCTGGAGTCGATCGAGACGCCCTCGTCGGGCACTGTGGATGTGATCAACGAATCGGATGGTCTTGCCGCGGAAGCCGAGGCCGTCGAGGCGGGCGATCCGCCTGCCTTCGTCAGCAAGGACCGCGAGAACAAGATCGAAGAAATCGTGGTTTCGGCACGCAAGCGACAGGAGCTTCTCGAAGACACCCCGGTGTCGGTCACCGCGCTTTCGGAAACGACGCTGCGCGAAGCCGGCGTCACAAGAATCGATGATATCGCCGAGCTGGTCCCGAACCTGACCTTCCAGACCTCGTCCACGGGCACCGAGGCGCTCGTCTATATTCGCGGTGTGGGTACACCTCGGGCGTTGACCTCATACGACCCCGGGGTGGGGATCTATATTGACGGCATTTTTGTCCCGCGGGCCCAAGGCTCTCTTTTGAACGTGGTCGACATCGCGCAGGTCGAAGTTCTCCGCGGACCGCAAGGCACGCTCTTTGGCAAGAACACCATCGGTGGTGCGATCAACTTCACCACCCAGAAGCCAACCGACGAAGTCGAGGCCTTTGTTCAGGTGGATGTGGGGAACGTGGATGCTCCCCATAGCCAATGGCTCAATTCGGTCACGACCCGTGCCATGTTGAACCTGCCTGTGGATATTGGTCCCCTGGAAGATCGCGTGTTCATGCGCATGGCTTTCGGCTCGGAGAATCAAGCCGGGTACATGTACAATGAGGAACTGGACCAAGGTTGGAACGATCGGAATTCGCTGTCTTTTTTGGGAAGCTTGCGGATTCTGCCGCATGAGGACGTGACCATCGACATCACCGGGAACTGGGATCGTTCGCACGCCCGGGGCGAGGGTGGCGAGTGTGTATTTGTCCAGCCAACCGGCCTGCAGGGACTGGCGCCCGGACTTGCCGATTATTGCCAGGAAGAGCGCAAACCTTACCATTTCGGAGCCGATTGGAACCAACTATTTGATATCCAAAGCACCGGCGCCTGGGGCGTTTTGAATTGGGATATCGGTCCGCTGCCCGGTCTGGACGAATTCAGCTTGAAGGCGATTGGTGCCTGGCGGCAGCAGTATATCCGCTCGCGGCAGGACACCGATCTGACGCCGGCCCCCGCGGTCAACGCGGCCGGCATCGGGGATATTCCCATTCCGGCACCCGAGGGTACGGACAGCTTGTTGGCGATGCAGGGCCGGCCCGCCAAGGCTCAGCAATTCCAGACCGAGTTGCAGGTCAACGGCTCGGCCCTGGATGGTCGTTTGAACTTTGTGGGCGGTTATTTCCTGTTCCTGGAAAATGCCCAAAATCGTGGCGCGACGGCAGCACTCGTCGACACGATCAACACCCGCAGTGTGCAGCCGCAGTTGACCGACAACTGGTCGTGGGCCTTGTATTCACAAGCGTCGTTCGACTTGCTCGAGTGGCTGCAGCTGACTGCGGGCTTGCGCTATACGGAAGACAAGAAGGAAACCACGGCTGAGAAATACGATTGTGTCCCCTCGGCCGAGGGATGTGCGAGCTTCAGCGAGAGCTTCAACGAAACCAATTCGAAGATCTTCTCGACCTGGAACCCGATGGCTACGCTCTCGGCAACGGTCCCCGAAGACTTGATCGAGGATACCGTGATCGATCATCTAATGGGTTATTTTACCTATTCGAGCGGTTTCAAGGGTGGCGGCTTCAATGTGATCCCTCCGCCCGCAGATCCGCTCAGCGGCGACCAGCAACCGCTGCAGCCGTTTGATCCCGAGAACATGAACTCGTTCGAGTTGGGTTTCAAGACTTTGAGTTTTGATAACCGGATCGCGACCAATCTGTCTCTCTTCTACGCCAAATATGATGATATTCAGGTAACGGCCATTCGCGACCTTGGCTATGTCGATGCCAACGGTACGCCGGTCATTGCTCAGGAAACGTTGAATGCCGCCAAGGCAACGACGCAGGGAGTGGAACTGGAGACGGTGATGAACCTCGGTGCGGGCTTCCGTCTCGAGGGTTCGGTCGGCTTGTTCCGCGGTGTCTATGATAACTGGGATGATGCCCCCAGTGATGTCACCACTGATTTCATCGATCGTTCGGGCGAAACCTTTCGGCGAGTGCCCGAAGTCCAGACTCATGTGGCCCTGCAGAAGTCGTTCCTGATCGAGGCCAATGATTCGGAGTTTTGGGGTGGTTATATGACCCCGCGCTTTGACTGGTACTTCCAGGGTCCCGTCCGTTTTCAGGGGCCCGAGTATGAAGCCGGACTACAGGGCGGGTACAGCCTGTTCAACGCGCGCCTGGCGTATTCCTTCAACGGTGAAGCCACGCAACTGGCCCTGTGGAGCCAAAACTTGGGCAACAAGCGCTATCGCACCAACTCGATCCCGCTGGTCACGACCTTCGGCATCGCCCAACAGCTCTACGGGCTGCCCCGGACCTATGGTCTGGAGTTGAGTCACCGCTTCTGAGCGAAGAGCGCCGCCGCTTCAAGCGTGGCGTGCGAACCAACGCAAAGGCCCCGCCAACCGATGTTGGCGGGGCCTTTGTCTATTGAAGTTGGGGCCCCGTCTCTGCGCCGGGTCCGTCTGAGGAATTCAGGTGCTCAGGGATCGATGGCCTCCAGATTTTCGCGGAGGTTCTCGACCTGTTCGTTCAGGGAAGCTTTCTGCGAATCGGTGATCCGGTCCTGCAGCGCCCATCGGGTGAACAGGCTCTCGGATCGGTTGAGGTGCTTTTTGGCACGTGCGATCCGTTTCTCGACCAGCTTTGGCTTGCCGTTTATCAGACCTTGATGGACCCGGTGGAGGTCTTTGACGATTCGGAAGAACTGGCGCGATACCGTGAGTCCGCGGATCTTCGCATCGGTGCCTTCCAGCGCCCACCGGCCATACTCGGCTTTCTCAACCGCATGGCATAGCGCGATATTGATCGCGGCCCCGGCCTCGTCGCATTGGCATTCGTCGCCGACGCCGTCGCGATCGATATCGCCTTGCTCCGCATCCATATCGTCCGGACAGACGTCGCAGGCATCGCCGACGCCGTCGTTGTCGCTATCGGCTTGGACGTTATCCGCCGTTCCCGCACAGACATCACAGGCATCCCCGACACCATCGCCATCGCTATCGGTCTGGTCATCAAAGGTGTTCGGGCAGACGTCGCAGGCATCCCCGACACCATCGCTATCGGTGTCGGTCTGGTCATCGCTGTCCGCCGGGCAAACATCACAGCTATCGCCCACGCCGTCGCTGTCCTGATCGGCCTGGGTTTCGTTGCTCAGGCCCAAGCAGTTGTCGCAGACATCATCGATTCCATCGAGATCATCGTCGCTACCGGAATCAAAGTCATTCGGGCAGGAGTCACAGGCGTCGCCGATATCATCTTGGTCGGCGTCGTCTTGGTCGTTGTTGTCCAGGAACACGCAATTGTCGTTATCATCCGGCACCGAGTCACCGTCGGCATCGCCGTCGCAGGCGTCGCCGACCAGATCGCTGTCGAAATCATCCTGATCGATATTGGAGACGTCGGGGCAATTATCACAGGTATCCCCAAGCCCGTCGCTGTCGGTATCAATTTGGTCGAGATTCGATAGGGCCGGGCAAATGTCGCAGGTATCGCCGACATTATCGCCGTCTACATCCGTCTGATTCTCGTTGGAGTCGAGAACGCAATTGTCGCAGGCATCATCGATACCATCGCTGTCACTATCGGTACCGTCATCGAATGTGTCCGGACACGAGTCGCAGACATCGCCGATGAGATCGCTGTCGGCATCGTCCTGATCCGCGTTCTGGATATCGATGCAGTTGTCGCAGGCATCGCCCACGCCATCGCCGTCGCTATCGGCACCTAGATCGGAGACAGCCGGGCAGGCATCGCAAACGTCGCCGATACCGTCGTCGTCCCCATCCATCTGGTCGCCATTATCGGTATCCACACAATTGTCACAGGCGTCACCCTGCAGGTCGCCATCGGCATCGTCCTGATCGGGGTTGCTGGTGTCTGAGCAATTGTCACAGACGTCACCCACGCCGTCGCTGTCGGCATCGGCCTGATTCGCGTTGCTCAGGCTGGGGCAATTATCCTCGCAGTCCAGATCGCCGTCGCTGTCGGTGTCGTCATCGGCCACACCACATCCGCAAACGCCTGCGGCGGTCTTGTCCGGGTCATCCGGACAGATGTCCTGGCAATCCGGTGTGCTGTCGGAGTCGGAGTCGGTGTCTGCCACACCGCAGCCACACAGGCCTGCTTCGGTCTTGTCCGGGTCGGCGCTACATTCATCATTGCAGTCGGCCGTGCCGTCGGTGTCCGTGTCGGTATCGGCGACTCCGCAGCCGCAGACTCCACCGGTAGTCTTGTCGGGGTCGTCGCTGCAGTCGTCGTTGCAGTCGGCGGTCCCGTCACTGTCGCTGTCCGTGTCGGGTACACCACATCCGCATTGACCGACTTCGGTCTTGGTGTCGTCATCGACGCATAGGTCGTTACAGTCGGCTGTGCCATCGCTGTCGGTATCGGTGTCGGCTACGCCGCAGCCGCATTGGCCGGGCGCGGTCTTGTCG
>JAQWJE010000001.1 GCA_029248525.1 Candidatus Binatia bacterium | reverse complement strand
GCTGGGAATTACGATGCCGGCTGGGCCCGGACGCGGAGGAAACGGAGGGCGCGGAGGACGCGGCTCCGGTCGCCGCAAAAAATACGTCTACGACCACCGCTGCCCGGTGTGTCAGAACCACCGCACCTCGGGACGCGTGGTGCGAAGCTGGCGATGCGGTCCCTGCGTGGACGCCGGGATGAAGGGTGAGCTTGTGGTGACGCGTTTTGAGCGCGCGGGCCGCGTCGGGCGCAGCCGGCAGGCAGGACTCGCAAAGCTCACCCCCTACGCCGGGCTCAGCAGGCTGCGCCGGCTTTTCCCGGGGCGCTGAGATCGTGTCACCCTGAAGCCGATGATCTCGCCTCGCTGTAATTCCCCGCACTGCTTCCTCGCTATGCTTCCTCGCGGCGCTTCCTCGCGGTGCCCTTCGCGGTGCTTCCTCGCGGTGCCCTTCGCGGCGCTTCCTCGCCTTGAACCCCGCTTGAGTTGCCTTGGCCGACCCTGATAGACGAGTCCATCCGTCCGGACCGAGCCAGACGAGTTGACCAAGGAGCTTCCATGTCCCAGACCAAACGTATTGCCGGCTACAGCCGGGGCCTCCCCCTGTTCTTCGCCATGATCATCGCGACCAGCTTGCTTGCCTCGTGCGGCGACAGCGTCACCCCCTGGCTCGACCGTGCCGATTGCCCCGAGACCATCAACACGCCCAAGCAGTATGCTGCAGCCGTAAAGGAGTTCCGCGCGCCGCCGGAGTTCTGCATCTCGCCCGAGCTGTTCGTGACCTCGCTGCAAGGCGGCAGCCGCCTCTATCCGGAGGATTTTGATTACGCCTGGGCCAACAGCAGCACCAATGCCCATCGCTATCTGGAGCTGAACAAGCGCTGGGGCCAGTCAGGTGACGGCCCGACCCTGATCAAGATGTTGACCGCGATCCAGTCGTTCATCGGCTTCGGCATCACCGCGCCCAGCTCGCCCGATGATTGGCACCCCGGATCGCAATCGATGCAGATCGCGGTCTATACGTTGCCCAAGAAGATCAAGGCGCAGGTGCCCGCATTCGAGAACTGGGCCCGGATCGCCGAGATCGACTACGATATCGTGGTGCCCGCGGAATTGGGCGAAATGATGATCGAGCCCTACACCACGATGCGCCCGGGGCAGAGCGTGGTCGATGTCTTTACCGACCTGACCGGTTGTGACGGCGAAGGCACCTACCCGTATCGCAGCTGGCCGATTGTGTACGATATGCAGGTGCGGGACGGCGTGCTTTTCACCATCCCGTCCAACACCTGCGACCCGGAAGTCCGCGCCGCCATGCTCGCCGGATCGACCTGCAAGGTCGGCAGCAGCAACGGAACGGTCGACTGCGAGACCACCAGCGAGGAATGCTTCATCGGATTCCGAGACCGCTACTATTCACAAAGAATTGGCAATCTACGTCCGCAGGATACGCTCGAGGATCTGCTCGGCCCGCTGCGCGCCGCGATCTCGTATTGCCAAGACGCCAACCCGTTCAACACCGGCGTGGGCCTGGGATTCAACACCGCCGCCAACCCGTTCTCACGCAAGCCGTGGGCGGAGCAAACGGTCAGCGATCGCTACACCGGCCGCGAGTTCATCGTGCCCAACCTGCGCCTCAAGGACCTCCCCTCGCACAAGATCGTCACCTTCCCGCCGCTGGACAAGGAGGCGTGCAAGGCAATCGAAGGCGCAACCTCTGACACGCACGACTCGTACGGGCGCGAGGAGTGCAACTTCGAGGCCTCGGGCGAAGGGACCTATGACTTCCTGACGGAGGGGTATGGGTTTTACGAGCGCGAGTGATGCGTGGGTGCGGTGGGGTTTGGAACTCGCGCGTCCCGTGGCGTGGGCCCCGGCCTCTACTTGCGGGAAGGCTTACTCGGACGCTTGGCCACCTTGCTTCGTCCTCGCACAGACGGCCTCACCCGGACGGGGGCCTTTGTCTCGCAGATTTCCGGGAGCGGTATCTGACCCGAACCCACTGACCTGCTGCCTGCGCTTTTACTGCCCGGAACTATTCGAATCTCCAAAAAATCCGCGCCGGGCTGTCTGGCGAGGATGAGAGTATCACCCGCCCGCGCGCGACTCTCTCGAAAAAACCGAGACATCTGAGTGATCCGGTGCTCACGGCGCGTGCCCCGGGGCTCGTGCAACGCGTTGTTGTAAAAAACGTATCGGAATTTCCATTCGCGCGAGTTTTCGTCGCGCACAATTACCACTGCCTCCGGGTTTTTCACGCCCGAAGCCAACGGGGGAAGCAATCCCGGCATTTCCCAAGCGCGACGAGGAACATGAATCCCCGACTGATGGGAACCCCGTTCGCCGGTGTCATTCGCCGTCAAGACCTTCAAGAAGACCAGTTTTGAACCCGATGAAGTTCGGACCATAGAGCTGGATCCAATATCGAATCGCAACCAACCTGCCAAACAACGCGCACGGCATTCGATTTTTGGGAGTCAAAAAGACGACAGGATGTCCTTTTACTGGAATTTTCGAGCATTTAATTGTATCCCGCAACGGGCGTCCCCTTCGACCAACGAGCGCATGAAGGATACGGAGAACTATGGGCTGGCACTTCCAGGAACACGACGGCTACGATGATATCGATCAGTCCGCGTCCGCTGAAGCTTTCACAGGCGGGTCTATCAAGGACCTCTCCACGGCGATCGTGCGCGAAGGCGTCCAGAACGCACTGGATGCCAAAAACAGACGCTCAAAGGGCCCTGTGCGAATTCGCATGCGCCTCGGTACTTGCACGGGCGGCGTCAAGGGCCTTAACAACCGCTGGTTCAAGAACCTGCACGACCACATGTCCGTGCCGAACTCAGGCGCTCCGGAGGCACCCTCCGAAGAGGAACGTTGCGCATACCTCGTGTTCGAAGACTTCAATACCCGCGGCCTCACCGGCGATTTCCGTGCGCAATATCAACCAGGACAGAAAAATGACTTCGTCAATTTCATGTACCACGACGGCATTTCGGGAAAGGGCACTCAATCACTCGGCAGTCGGGGCGTTGGCAAGATCGTCTTCACCATGGCGAGTCGGGCACGCACCATCTTTGCCCTGACCGTCCCGCAAACAACCAAGGCCCCACTTCTGGTCGGCAAGAGCTTGCTCCGATTCCGGGAAGTTGGCGGCAGTCTTTACTCCGCGCGGTCGTACTTCCTGAAAAAGTGGAATTCGGGACAAGCTCGCGAACCCATCGATGATCCGAAGCTCATCGAGCGGTTTCGTGAAGATTTCGGACTGGAACGAACCCTCGAGCCCGGGTTGAGCATCGTGGTACCCTTCCTTGACGGTTCCGTAAATTCCGACAATCTCTACGACGCACTGCTTCAGGAATACAGCTTCGCGATCCTCAAGGATGCCCTCCGGTTCGAGATCGAGGAGGGTGAGGAAATCTTCCTCGCAGACCAGAAAACTTTCCCGGAAATCGAGTTTGCCGACGAGGACCTGTCGGCCACAATCGCGCTGCAGCAGTGGGCTCTTGCAACTGATCGCCCCGAACTCGAGACCGAAGCACCGAAACCCGAGAAGAAACAGTTCCTGACGGAAGACCTTGTGAGCGAAGAAATACGCGAACGAATCCGTGAGGCACTCGACTCCGGAGGCAGAGTGTCCATCC